>JBAZZS010000004.1 GCA_041658685.1 Candidatus Gracilibacteria bacterium
GGTGGCTGCGGTTGAGCCCACGGATCCGGTTCTGTCACGGGAGCCGGGGTCGGCTCGGCAGAAACAGGTGGCTGCGGTTGCGCCCACGGATCCGGTTCTGTCACGGGAGCCGGGGTCGGCTCGGCAGAAACGGGTGGCTGCGGTTGAGCCCGCGAATCAGGTTCTGTCACGGGCAACGGGGTAGAGTCAACCGGCCTCGGTGCCGATTCCGGAATTTTTGCCTTGGAGGGCATAAAAATCGGAGCTTCATACGTCATCGAACCCGCATTTTTTGGCTTTTTTTCTTCCGAAATCACAGAAAAAGAAATCGCAGGTTTAGGTCGAGCCAGGGGTTGATCCTTCTTTGCCTCGGCCTCAACTTCAATTTTAGCCTTGGCTTTGGTTTTCGCCTCATCCCTTTCTTTTTCCATCTCTAAAACCGAATCTCGAGGTTGATCCAACGCTTCTTTCATTTCTTCCTGCATCATTATGGGAGCGGACGTAGCCAAAGAATTCGCTTTTCCGGAAATCAATCCCCCGCGCTTGGAACGCGGACGACGACGGCGACGACGTTTCTTAACTGTAGCGGCACCGAGTTGTCCGGGCTCCACAGAACCCTGCCCTGCCACTCCTCTTTGGGTCAAATCATCATCCGCCATACGTTTTTATTAAAATTTAATCTAATAATTATAGCACAAAAAGACTTCTAATGGAAGTTAAACACAATTTTTAATTTCCCCTCATCCAATTTTAAGAACAGACGTCACCAACAACGCAATCGTAGCCGCAATAATTCCAATAATCGTAAGCCAAGCGATCGCATTCCCAATCGGTCGATTCACGTGCTCACCCATCACATTTTTATTATTGATGATTTTCATCACAAAAATTAAAATAATGGGAAGCAAAATTCCATTCACATCTTGAGAAAGAAGCATGACTTTGATCAAATTCACGCCCGGAATCAACACCAACATCGCCGGAAGAAAAATAGAAATGAGAATGATGGAATAAAACATTTTCCCGCGCTTCCAATCCGTATCAAAGCCATATTCCCATCCAAACGCTTCGCAAATCGCATACGCCGTGGCTGTGGGCAAAATAAACGCGCCCAACATCGACGCACTAAACAATCCAAACGCAAACAATAACTGTGCAAAATTACCGGCCAACGGCTTCAACGCCTCGGCCGCATCCTTGGCATCCGTGATCGTAATCCCGACTTTATACAACGTGGCCGCCGTAGAAATGATAATGAAAAAGCTCACAATATCCGTGATAAACGCGCCGGCAAACACTTCCAATTTCTCGGCTTTATAATGTTTGGCATCCAATCCTTTATCCACCACATACGATTGGATAAAAAATTGTCCCCATGGCGTAATCGTGGTCCCGATCAAAGCAATCATGGTCACTAAAAAAATCGGAGTCCATTCCAACGTGGGGATAAAAAGACTCTTTGTCGCTTCCGCAAAATCGGGCTTGATCACAAATCCATTGATAATATAAACGATATAAAACGCTGAAAAAATAAGAAAAATGCGTTGAGTCGTCTTAAACGATCCTTTGTATAAAACCAACCAAACGATCATGGCCGCCAATGGCACCACAATATATTTACTCACATCAAAAATCGAAAAGGATGCCGCAATTCCGGAAAATTCCGCAGTCACGGTTCCCAAATTCGCCACCAACATGGTGATCATGGCAAACGCGGTCCACTTCAATCCGAAATTTTCACGAATCACACCCCCCAAGCCTTGACGAGTCACAATACCGATACGAACCCCCATCTCCTGCGTAACGGCCAACGAAATCGTAACCAAAAACAAAACCCACAACATTTTTAATCCAAAATGCGCCCCCACAATCGAATACGTGCTGATTCCACCCGCATCATTGTCCGCATTCGCCGCAATAATTCCAGGACCGATCACTCCCATAAAAAACAAAATCTTGGGCCATATTCGTTTCGCTCGTTCTTTCATAATCTTTTAAAGAAAAATTAAAAAACACACCCATCGCAATCACGCGCTCGGCATCAAATGACGAAGAATATCATCCACGGTCACCAACCCCAACAACTTATGATGGTCATCCAAAACCGCCACAGTATGCAAATTATAACGAGTCATGATTTTGGCAACCAACTCAATATCCGCATCCACATGCACGGTTTGGTGCACACGAATTTTCTTCATAATTTGACGCAATTTTTGAGACGGCGGGTACACAATCAACGATCGCATGGAAACAATACCGATGAGTTCATTCACGTCATTCACAATATAAACAAAATTGATGGTGCGTAATGTTTCCGAAACCTCGCGCACATGTTCGCGCGTCTCGGCCACGGTCCACTTGGGTGTAGCTCGAATAAATTCCGTGGTCATCAAACCTCCGGCCGTATCATTTTCATAACGCAAAAATTGTTGAACCGTTTTCTTGCGCTTATCGCTCAAGTTGGACATGATTTTACGACGATCCACAGATTTAAGCGTCTTTAAATAGTCCACCAATTCATCGATGGGCACGTGCGTTAAAATCCCGGTCAATTGCACGGGATCAAAATTTTTCAACACATGATGCTTGGCTTCCAACTGCAATTCTTCGAAAACTTTAGCTGCGGTTCGCGCATCCAAAGATTGCATGAGTTTGTGCGATTGATGCGGATTCAAATCTTCCATAATGTTGGCAAGGTCCGCCGGATGGAGCTTTACCAATTCTTGCGACACCGTAGAAAGCTTGAGCGATTTGCCCACCAACTGCACTTTTTCCCAATCGATAAATTGAGGCTGAAGAAGTGAAAAACCGGGCCAACGATCCATTCCCAATCGACGTAAAATCCCTTTGGTGCTCACATCAATTCCCAAAATTTTAAATTCGCCGTTCACCATGCCGAACCGCAAATCATTCACACGAACCACCCGCGTTCCCTCCAAGTCCACAATTTGTTTATCCAAAATATCCCGCGCCAGCCAATTGTCATGCGTCCTGGAATCATACGGTTGTAATTTAGAGGCCAATGTACTCAATGTGATCTCGTTTTTCCCCAAATTTTCCACATAATTCAACGCAAAAGTCCGCGGTTCTTTCTCCCCTTTTACTTTATACGCCACCGCAATCACGGACGGAAATTTATTTTCACTCGGTCGGCTGATCAAATCCGTCACTTTTCCCACCACACGGTCCGCACTGTCGATAATCGGAGCATCCAAAAGTTGCGAGAGGAAAAACATAGACGAATTTTTTACAGACATTTTTTACATTGTCCGTATCTTAAATTGAACGCCTATGTTTAGCAAGGAATTTAGGTACGAATCAAAAGCCATAACTTCACTCTTCTTCCTCAGAGAAAAAGACTCTGTCCTCTCCAGAGAAGCCCACGAAGAATCACTTGAAGTCTCCAGAGCTTAAATCATAAATTGTCCCACCACGATTGAGTAACTTCTCTATTACAGTAAAAAGAATCCAAAGCTAAAAATTCATCATCCCAAGCCCCCCAAAAAAGAGAGGTAAGTCCATCATCGGTCTGTATTTCCTTAAAAGCTGAAAAGAAAACACCCGTACTTCCAGAGTCAGTACTTTTCTGAATCTCTTCCGCCTTCACAAAAAGGAACTTTGCCTCTTGAAAAAAACGTTCCGCCTCCTTTTGCCGAGCAATTCCCGAATTCAAAATGGCTTGCATACTTTCAAGGGATTTTAGGCAACTCTCAATCGCCTCACGCGTCTCCAACACTAAAGGATTCTCAAGGGGTTCAGGTAACGGTCGACAAACTTCTCGGGCTCCGGGAACTCTTTCTTCTTCAGCCATCTCAAAAGAACCGTTATATCCAGAAACGTCCTCTCCGCCAGGAACCAAAACATCTCCCATAAAAAGACTATTAAATTTCACGAAAACAGAAATAAAATAGAGTTTATTAACAAATCCGTCAAGCCAAACCCTCTCCAAATGAGCCCCTGTTTTTACGACCCGTAACTAAAATCAAAAGAATAATTACCGGCGCCAAAACCCAATATATTATAAAGAACCATTTGAACAACGCCGACAGCAACCCCGGCAAGAATCGCAACAACCAGCGCTTTTCCAAAAGTGAGTCCCAGAATCTTTTGCATCATTGTGAAAAATAAAACAATGGCCCAAATCCCTCCCGCAAGCATTCCCAACCCACCCAAAGGAAGCACGGAAAGCACCATGGGAAAAGAAACGATACAAGCAATGGTCATAAATTCCTTAAGCGTGACCCCGGGTTTAGCCTCAAACAATTTCTGCGAAAAAATATAAACCAAAGCCATGGAGGCAAGCCCAATAAAAACTCCAATCACTCCATTTAAAACGAGATCCAAGGGATCCACTCCCACGTGAACAGTCATCCCCTGGATAGCAGAAATGCTTTTATTCAATCCCATCCAAGTTCTAAGCACAAAAGCCAATTGAACCAACACATACATGGCAATGGCGTAATTAAAATACGACGCATTTTTAGCCACGCGCAACATAGCGGCACCATCACGATTGATCAGCACGGCTTTGACGTCATCAATTAAACCTTTAGGAAGAGATTCGGGGCCGAGAGGAGAATTCATACGGAGAGAGGATTAAAAAAATAAAGGGAACAAAAAATAAACAACACCGCCACCAAAGTTAATACCGCTTTTTCACGAGCCATGCGTTTAACCACGGGCAACGCTTTCCATAGTACAACCAAAATCCATAATCCGGAAACCAAGGCGAAAGCGGGATAAATATTCAAAATCCCCACAATATACGCGTACCCCGCCACACGAAAAAATTCCTCAAACGAACCGCGCGCTTTAAATAATCGAACCGCAATAAAATGAACTAAAAAAACAGCAAAAATCAACATCAAAGACGCGGCAAAGGTTTGCTCAAAAACTTGAAAAAGCGTGGGACGATACATCACCAATCCTCGATACGCATAAGACGGAAACAACATCGACCCCAAACTTCCAAGAAAAGAAGCGACCACGATAAAAAGTGCGGCCATGCGCGTAGCGCTCGAATCTTTGGAAACCGCAGTCATGGCTTGCGCATCCAATTTTATCACTTTAAACGCATCCCAAAATGCTTGTTTAAAATCCCAGCGCCCGCCTCGATGAAAAATAGATTGAAACATAATGAAAAAATTATATCTAAAAATTAAATAATGAGCAAAAAACAAAATTTTTTACAAAATATTTCCACAAACTTGCCAACCCATCTTGGGGGTAAAACATTTTCCAAACCCCTCAATTTCGCTACACTGACACAGATCTTATTTTTTAATGTTCTTTTCTATGTCGCTTCCTCTTCTCGCTTTGGGTATTAGCGGGCTCGTTTTGGTTTACGCCATCTTCTTGGTGGTCCGCGTGCTCAAATTCAATCCCGGAACCACCACCATGCAAGACATTTCCGAAGCCATTAAAGAAGGCGCCATGGCGTTTCTCAATCGCCAGTTCAAAACCATTGCCGTAATCGCCATCATTATTTTTCTCATCATCGGATTTGGAATCCCGGCCGGAGAAAACAACAACGGATACCTCATGGCCTTCGGATTCTTGGTCGGAGCCTTTTTCTCGGGCTTGGCCGGTTATATTGGTATGGGCATGTCGGTTCGCGCCAATGTGCGCACCGCGAATGCCGCTAAAACAAGCTTAAAAGAAGCATTGACCGTGGCCGTTAGAGGAGGGTCCGTGACCGGATTTGCCGTCGTGGGCTTGGCCCTCGCCGGAGTGAGTGGATTCTATTATTTATTCACCCAAATTTGGGATGTGCCCGTGGACGCTGCCCCGGAATTGCTCCTTGGATTTGGATTTGGAGCTTCATTGGTTTCTTTATTCGCTCGTGTGGGCGGAGGCATTTACACCAAAGCCGCGGATGTGGGAGCCGACCTGGTCGGTAAAGTGGAAAAAGGAATTCCCGAAGATGATCCGAGAAATCCGGCTGTCATTGCCGACAACGTCGGAGACAACGTCGGAGACTGTGCCGGAATGGGAGCCGATTTATTTGAAACCTATGCCGTGACCTTGATTGCTGCCATGATTTTGGCCGCCACAACGCTGTTACAAAAAGAAGGAGCCTCCACCATCGTCGTAGAATTCCCATTGATTTTGGGCGCCATCGCCGCCATCGCTTCCATCTTAGGAAGTTACTTCATTCGCTTGGGCAAAAAACAAAACATCATGAATGCCCTATATAAAGGAATCTTTGCCACCGAAATCCTTTCCGCCATCGGATTCTTTTTTGCCGTCAAATATTTGATGAATGGAGAATTGAAAATTTTCTTAATGACCATTGTCGGATTGGTTCTTACCACCCTCATGTTCATGATCACGGAATATTACACGTCCACCAAATACAGCCCGGTGCAAAAAATCGCCATCGCTTCACAAACCGGAGCCGGAACCAACTTGATCAGCGGACTCGCGGTCGGATTGTACAGCACCGTGGCCCCGGTCCTTGTCATTGTTTCCAGCATCGCGGTTTCATATTGGTTGGGACAAACGTCTTCTCTTGAAAATGGAATTTATGGAATCGCGATCGCCGCGGTCTCAATGCTTTCCATCACCGGAATCGTGATCGCCATGGACTCATACGGGCCCATCACCGACAACGCCGGAGGTATTGCGGAAATGGCAAATCTCCCGGAATCGGTTCGTGTGAACACCGACGCCCTCGACGCGGTCGGGAACACAACCAAAGCCGTAACCAAAGGCTACGCCATCGCGTCCGCCGCGCTTGCCACACTCGTGCTTTTCCAAGCGTACAGTGAAAAACTCACCGCCAACAGTGTAGGCGAAACATTCGAATTCGCACTCGTGGATTATCGTGTGATCATCGGACTCTTTATCGGAGGCATGCTCCCCTTCCTCTTCGCCGCGTTCTGTATGGAAGCCGTGGGTAAAGCCGCCAAAAAAGTGGTGGAAGAAGTTCGCCGCCAATTCAAAGAAATCAAAGGCATTATGGAAGGCAAAGCCAAACCCGAATACGACGTGTGCGTGGACATTGTGACCAAAGCCGCGCTGAAAGAAATGATCGCTCCCGGGTTGCTTGCCGTAGGTGCACCTCTCTTGGTGGGATTCATTCTCGGGCCATTGGCTTTGGGTGGATTGCTCGCCGGAGTGATTGTGTCCGGATTGTTGCTCGCCCTTTCCATGGCCAATGGCGGAGGCGCTTGGGACAATGCCAAAAAGTACATTGAAAACGGTCATTTTGGTGGCAAAGGATCCGACGCGCACAAAGCCGCTGTAGTCGGAGACACGGTCGGTGATCCTTACAAAGACACCGCAGGTCCGGCCCTGAACGCCTTGATCAAAGTCATCAACACGATTGCCTTGATCATTGCTCCGTTGATTGCCACGTGGACATTATTTGGGAATTAAAAAAAATATCAAACCACACATTCGAAAAAATCATAAAGCGCCGAGGAATTCCCTTGGCGCTTTTAAAAAATCTATTTAGAATCAAACCATGAATTCTCAAACCTCTCCCCAAACCTCTTTCCAAGCCAAAATTCTAGAAATCTATGGGGACCGCGTGCTTCTCGACTGTCCAAAAACCGCTTTCCAAGGGCCTATTGAAAAAGGCGCGAAACTAAATTTATCACTCTCCTCTCAAAAGCCACAAAATATACAATCCGCGCATCGATTGCTGGAGGAATTAATACGATAAAAAATATCCTATTAAAAAAAGGGGCTGGTGTTTCCGAAATCGCATTTTCAAGGAAGAAACGCCGAGAATCATGATCCGAGGCGTTTCGCTCCCATGCGATAGAGGGAATATCAGTCCCTTTTTATTTATTCATTTCATCCAAAAACCTCTTCACCTCCTCCACCCCCTTTCCTCTTAGCGCTTGATTGTATAAATTGATGATTTTGCTTCCCATCACCACAATATCCGCAAACTGAGACGCTTTTTGAACCTGTTCTTTTTGCGAAAAACCAAACCCCACCGCAATCGGAACCGACACATATTGGCGCACTTGGTTCAAATACGCTTTCAATTGAGGATAAGCTTTTTGTTGCTCACCGGTAGTTGAAAAACTCGCCACCGCATACACGAAACCGCTCGCTATTTTTCCGATTTTCTTAAGACGACGCACCGGAGTAAGCGGAGAAATCACTTGAATCGGATGAAGTTGATACTTGCGGCACAATTCCAAATAATGATCATAAGGCTCCTCATCCATCGGCATGTCAGGAATGATCAAACCGTAACACCCCACGGATTTCGCTTTTTTACAAAACGCTTCCAATCCATAACGAAACAGGACGTTGTAATAACTCATAAATAAAAGCGGAGTGGATGTTTTTTGATTCAACCGTTGCATCAAGGCAAAGGCATCGTCAGGAATCACGCCTTGCTCAAGCGCTTGATGATTCGCAGCTTCAATCGTTGGACCATCCGCCACCGGATCCGAAAAGGGAATTTGAATTTCCAGAAAAGAAACGCCTGATTCGAGCATGGTTTCAGCCAAACGTTCACATTCGGACATGGACGGATAACCGGCCACCAAATGCGTCATTAAGGATATTTTCTTAGGCATGATTAAAAAGTTATTAAGTAATAAACAGAAAGGCAGCGCGGAAATTTTGAAAATATTTTAAGGAAGCGGAAAAGGAAAATTTTTGTGAGCATTTTAAAGGAAGAGGACGCGAGGATCACGCATCCGAGTGTCCGACTCCCATGCGAATAAAAATTCTTCCTGCCCGCTTCCCCAAGAATATCATCTCCACATGCGCGACATTTTTCAAATAAATTCATAAAATCTTAGTTACAATTTAATGCTTAAATGAGCAAATCGCTCCGAATCAAAACACGGCCCCACAATAAATAAATCTTTATCCCCTCGCCCGGAACCGTTCACCACCATCACGTGATTTTTAGGAAGCTTGGGCGCCCGTTTGATCGCCTCAGCCACGGCATGAGAGGATTCCAACGCCGCAAAAATACCTTCTGTTTGCGCCAACAACGCATAAGCCTCAAGCACTTTTTTATCCAAAGCATACGCGGTTTCAATACGTCCGATTTCTTTTAAATACGTGATTTGCGGTCCCACGCCCGAATAATCAAGCCCTGCGGAAATGCTGTGCGTGGATTTAATTTGCCCGTGATCATCTTGAAGAAAAAAAGATTTAAAACCTTCCACCACACCGGGTTTCCCGGTTTGAAAACGCGCCGCGTGCTCACATTTTTTTTCATTTTCACGAATCCCCTTTCCCCCGGCTTCCACAGCAATCATCCGTACGTTTGGCTCATCCAAAAATTCATAAAAAAGTCCCATGGCATTGCTTCCGCCGCCAAGACTCGCCACCAACGAATCCGGCAATCGCCCGATTTGTTTGAGCATCTGTTTTTTTACTTCTCGACCAATAATGCTTTGAAAATACGCATTCATTACCGGGTAAGGATGCGGCCCGCACACGGTACCGAGCAAATAATGCGTGTCTTGCGGATGTGCAATGAGGTCGCGAAGCGCGGCATTGATCGCATCTCTCAAAATTTTGCCGCCTTCATCCACCGGAACCACGGTTGCACCAAGTCGTTCCATATAAAACACATTGGGCCATTGGCGTTCATAATCTTTACGCCCCATATAAATCGTGCATTCAAACCCCAATTTGGCGGCCACGGTCGCCGTGGCAAGCCCATGCTGCCCCGCCCCGGTCTCGGCGATCAGCCGCTTTTTGCCCAAACGTTTGGCAATGAGCGCTTGCCCGAGACAATGATTGATTTTGTGCGCACCCGTGTGGTTAAGACCTTCATTTTTGTAAAAAATTTGAGCGCCCCCGAGTTTTTTCGTAAGATTTTCGCAGAAAACCAACGACGTGGGCCGGCCCGAATAATTGTGATAAAGGTCTTTCAACTCTCGACGAAACAAAGGATCTCGAATCGCTTGATAAAAAGCTTTTTCCAAATCCTCCATGACCGGAATTAAAAGCTCGGGAAGATAGCGCCCGCCATACGCGCCAAAATGTCCGGATGGATTAAGTATGTATTTTTTTAAATGGGTCATAAAGTTTTCATTAAAGAATCAAACGTTTCCAACGTGAGCGATTGTTTGCCGTCACACAACGCTTGCGCCGGAGCATTGTGAACTTCCACAATCAACCCATCCGCGCCAACCGCAAGCGCGGCTTTTGCCAAAGGAATCACCAAATCAAAACGGCCCGCCGAATGGCTCGGATCCGCAATAATGGGAAGATGGGATTCGAGTTGAATCAACGCCAGCGTGTTCAAATCCAAAATATTGCGCGTCGAATTTTCAAACGTGCGAATACCCCGTTCACACAACACCACATTGGGATTTCCGCGATTCAAAATGTATTCCGCAGCCAATAAAAATTCCTCCATGGTGGCCGACATGCCGCGTTTCAATAAAATGGGTTTTTTAAGATCCGCCACATGTTCCAAAAGATCAAAATTATGCATATTCCGCGCCCCGATTTGAATCATATCCACGGTCTCGGCAAAGTCATCCAAATCATTTAAAGAAACCAATTCGCTCACCAACGGCAACCCCACTTCGCGTTTGACTTCAGCCATGATTTTCAATCCTTCTTTTTTCAATCCTTGAAACGCATACGGCGATGTCCGCGGCTTAAAAGCACCGCCGCGCAACACATGCGCTCCGTGTTTTTTTACAGACTCGGCAATGGCGCGAAATTGCTCTTGCGATTCCACCGCACACGGCCCGGCAATGATGATAGGCTTTCCCGCTCCAAACACGACGTTTTCCGAAATACGAACCTGTGTTTTTTCAGGATGAAACTCACGACCCACGCGTTTGTAAGGCTTGGTCACATGGATGATTTCCTTCACCCCTTCAAACCTTAAAATCTGGTCTTGATCCACGTAATCTTTGTTGCCAATCACTCCGATGGCCGTGCGTTGCGCGCCCGGAAGTTTTTCGGCCGTTAAACCAAGCTGTTTGACTGCGTTCACCACAACCTCAACTTGATCGGGCGTGGCACTGTTATGCATGACGATAAGCATAGAAAAATGGATTAAAAAGTATGAATTAAAAAAGAAAGCGTTTTAATTTTTTTCAAATCAATACAACCCGCGGTTTCCACTCCACCGGCCGTGTCTATTCCCGCGGCTTTTGGAAACACTGAAAGATATTTTTTTACGTTTTTAGAATCGATGCCTCCGGCCAAAAAATACGGACAATGTAATTTGAAATTTTTCAATAAAGAAAAATCAAAACCGTGTCCACTCCCGGGATTAGGACCATCGATCATCAAAACCGCCACATACGGTTCAAATATCGAAACTTGTGCAAGATCTTTTTGCGTTTTCAAAGCAATGGTTTTCAACACCGGACGACAACATTTTTTCACGTAGGTAATTGATTCATCTCCCGCCAATTGAATAAAATCAAGATCAAGTTCCTTTGCCACCCGATTCACAAATGCCAAAGATTGATTTTGAAAAACCCCAACACATCGAGTATATTTCAATTCTTTTTTTATGGCTCGTGCCTGTAAAAGGGAAATGCAACGTTGACTCAAAGGAACAAAATTAAGCCCAATCATTTCCACTCCCATTTTCTCGCAAAACAAGGCTTCTTTTGGCAAACGAATTCCACAAATTTTAAGAAATGGCTTGGACGCAGTTCTCAATTCCATAATTTTTTGCGCCGCATTTTCACTCGTCATTAAAGCGGTTCCCACCAACATGGCTTGAGCTCGTTTTGGAAGCGCGCGAACCTCCTCAACTGAATGGATTCCACTTTCCGCCACCAAAAAAACATTCGACGGGATCAAAGGCGCCAATCGATTTATGACCTCCTTATCCATAGAAAAATCATGCAAATTACGATGATTCACGCCCACAATATCTGCGCCCAAATCCAACACTTTTTTCAATTCTTCTTCGGTATGCACTTCACACAACACGTCCATTCCCAACGACTGAGCCACGGTCATCAAATTTTTCATTTGTCGTGTGGTCAAAATGGAAGCAATGAGCAAAATCGCATTGGCCCCAAAATGACGCGCTTCATAAACTTGATACTCATCAAGAATAAAATCTTTGCATAAAAGTGGAATCGTTCGAGTCGCATGTCGAATCACAGCCATATCCTCAAGTTTTCCGCCAAAAAACGGCGTATCCGTAACCACGGAAATGGCTTGCGCCCCGGCATGCTCATACCCCTGCGCTTGTGCTATGCCGTCCAAACCGGGAGAACACAATGCGCCCCGACTCGGAGACTTTCGTTTAATTTCCGCAATCAACGCACGACCTCCTCCCTCCGCGCTTTTTTCTAATGCGCTTTTAAAATCACGATCCGAAACACTCAATCCCTTTTTAAAAATCTCCAGCGGCCTTTTTTGACAACGACGTGCCACATCTTTTTCTTTTTGATACACAATATCCAAAAGCAAAGGCGCCAAAGTTGAGCGCTGCTTAAATCGTTCAAAAGTTTCCACCACACGCCCTTCACTCAACGCCGCTTTTGCCAAACGAAAACCCTCTTTTAAAGATTTCGCTTTCCCGCTCAACACCAACGCCAACGCCGCATTCACTCCCACCAAATCCGCATGCCGTGTCCTCGATTTTCCTTTCAAAATCGCATGAAAAAGTTTTACATTTTCCTCCAATCCTCCTCCACGAATCGCGTCAAAGGTCGCAGGCTTTATTCCAAAATCTTGAGGCGTCAGCGTATACGATCGAATACGCCCATTTTTAAGCTCGGTCACAAACGTTTTTCCCGTGAGCGTGACCTCGTCCAAGCCATCTTCTCCGCACACAATATAAACATGTTCTCGCCCCAATTCCCTACACGTTTCAGCCAAAAGTTGCATGTTTTCTTGAGACGAAGTCCCAATGATTTGTCGTTGCACATTCGCAGGACTCAACAACGGCCCCAACAGATTAAAAAAAGTCGGACAGCCCACCGATTTTCGCGCTTCGGCAAACGCTTTCATCACAGGATGGAATCGTCGCGCAAACAAAAATACCAGGCGTTCCATGTCATACAATTTTTCCAACGTACTCAATGGCGAATCCGTCGGAATTCCAATCGCTTCCAATAGATCAAAACTCCCGCATCGCCCGCTCGCGGCCTTATTCCCATGTTTCGCCACCGCAACCCCCTCTGTCGCCAACACAAACGCGGCCAAAGTCGATGTATTAAAACGTAAAAGCCCAGATCCTCCGGTTCCGCACACATCAATGGCTCCGAGTAAATGCGGCTGTTCAGGCATTTGTTTCAAGAGAAACCGCACCGCCTCAGCCAATTCGTGCGCCGAGATTGTATGATGTTCGCGCAAAAATATTTCTTGTTCTTGAAGGGAAATTTTTCCCGCAATGCTATTTTTTAAAAAATCAAAAAGGTTGTTATTTTTATCATCCTTAAAATCACACTTCGGCAAGCTCAGTGTGACAAGTTTTTGGCATGAAGGCCTACCAATGTCGTGGTGAGCTTGTCGAACCACACATCCACGATCAAGCTTTTTTAATACATACCCCTCCAAAAAATTCCTCATGATCAAAAATCCATTCGTCCCCTTCATCGACAAAACCGATTCCGGATGAAATTGAACCGCCTCAATCGGGAGCATTTTATGTCGAATTCCCATCACCAAATCCTGCGTTTTTGCAGAGATCTCAAAACAATCGGGAATCCGATCTCCAACCAACGAATGATACCGACCGGCCATAAATCCTTGCGGCAAATCCTTAAACAAAGTTTTGCCATCATGCGTGATCTGAGACGCTTCGCCATGTACCGGAGGATCGATCAATCGCAACATACCGCCAAAACACTCCACCATCGCCTCCAAACCCAAACACACGCCCAACATAGGATAGCGTTGATGATATTGATCAATAATTTTCATCATATTCCCCGCATTTTTCGGAATCGAAGGCCCGGGGGAAAAAACAATCGCATCCGGATTAAGCGCGGGAATAATCTTCGGATCAATCGTGTTGCGATACACCAACACCCGACACCCCAATTGCTTAAAATAATCCACCAAATTAAAAGTGAAGGAATCAAAATTATCAATCATTAAAATCGTAGGACGAGAATCTTTAGGAACATCTCCGGCCGAACGGAAGGGAAGAATTTTTGTTCGCATGGGAGTCGGACACTCGGATACATGATCCTCGTGCCCTCTTCCTTGAAAATGCTCACAAAAATTTCCCCTCCCGCTCGGCCTAAAAGTATCCAGGAACGCCTGCGCCTTACTCAATGTTTCTTGATACTCTTTTTCCGGCACGGAACGATAAAGCAGCGTGGCTCCAACCTGAAATCGCAACACCCCCTCTCGAATATGCGCGGTGCGAATAATAATGCCCGTATCCATTTCCCCGGAACACGTGAGATACCCGACCGTCCCGCCATAATACCCGCGACGTTCTTTTTCATGTTTTTCAATCATCGTCATAGCCGCCACTTTGGGCGCACCGGTTAACGTACCGGCATTGAGACAAGCAATCAACGCATCAAACGCGGTAAAACCCTCTTTTAACTTCCCGGAAAGGTGCGCCACCGTATGCATCACTCGCGAATATTTTTCCACAAAACGATAATCCGTGATCGTAACCCCGGGCTCACAAATTCGACTCAAATCATTCCGCCCCAAATCAATCAACATATCGAGTTCCGCCCGTTCTTTGGGATCCGACAACAACGCCAACATGTTTTCATGATCTTCAATGGGATCACGCCCCCTCTTCGCCGTTCCGGAAATCGGCCGCATTTGCGCTTTTCCATCTTCCACGCGCACCATCATTTCCGGAGACGCGCCCACCAATTGATCTTTTCCCAAATCAAAATAAAAAAGATACGGCGAAGGATTCGCCTCCCGATACCGTAAATAAAGACCAATAGGATCCCCTTCAAATCGCGCTTTCAAAACATTGGAAAAAACCACTTCCACCAACTCCCCCTCTTTAGCATACTGTTGGGCCACTTTTACCAAGTCTTGATATTCTTCTTGAGTGTACAAAAACTTTTCATCCGAAATCGAATACGCCGGCTTGGGCAAAGGAGAAGTTTGAAGAATTTGTTTACGAAGCGTTGAAAAAACATGAGCCAATTCCGAACGCTTTTGCCGAATCGCGATGAGCTCGGCTTTTTCTTTCAATAAATCAAAAAATACAAACGTATCGTATAAAAATAAATCAAAATCCTGAACCTCATTGTCCGGGAGCAAGGAAGGAAGCGTTTCAAATTGCCGAACAAAATCATAACTAAAAGCGCCATAAAGCCCTAGAAAGCTCTTGGTTTTCAAGGAAAATCGTTTCAAAAAAACTCGAATCCCAACCGAAATATTATGTTGCTTGGAACGTTCCGACTCCTCAAAAACCTCCTGCGATCGCTCAATCACTCCTGAAATTTTACTTTTAGATCGCTTCAACAACACATACGGCTGAAAATCCCGATCCTGAAAAGCTTTCAAATAAAACACCCCGCGTTCATTCAACGCC
Organism: Candidatus Gracilibacteria bacterium; assembly: GCA_041658685.1. Taxonomy (NCBI): domain Bacteria; phylum Candidatus Altimarinota; species Candidatus Altimarinota bacterium. The sequence continues at coordinate 15,425 of JBAZZS010000004.1, forward strand.
TCAATTTCAAACCCATCATTTTTCCCGCGCAATCGCAGTGCCGGGTCCACTCCCATCAAACTAAAACGGCCATAAATAGGAGAAACATCCTTGGATTCAAAAAAGAATTTATGAGAATAATAACCATATAAACGCAAAAAGACTTCATGCGCCGGTTGATACGGGAGAACGGATCGTCCTTCCGTAAGGCCATAATCGAGAGAGTGAGTGGTAAATGTCATAAATGATGTGAATTAAAAATTGAACAAATAAAAAATCCCCTCCATGCGGTTGAGGGGATAAAAACTTAACTTAATGCAAAACCACCTCATCCGCGCGAAAGAGGTTGCCACCAAGCATGAAAACGAGGTTTCCCGTATTTAAGTTCTCGAGAACCGCGGCTCACGGTTTCAATTCCAACCTTAAGCTTTTCTGACACCTGATGTTGCGGAATCCCCTGCTTCAATAATTTAAAAATCTGAAGACGACGCGCAACCTCCTCCAATTCCGCACGAGTCAAAACCGCGGAAAGAAAATCTTCGGCCAATTTCAAATCATCGATTTGAACAATGACCTGCGCCAATTCTTTGATAAAAGTTCTTTGCATAACCTTTAATTTAAACCTTAAAATTTAAACAACGATCATCCTAGTACACTAGAATACTAGCAAATACAAAATTAAAGTCAAGCAGACATGAGCACAGCGAATGTCCGCTCCCCGCATTTTCTCCAAATCAAAAAAAGCCGATCCTTTCGAACAGAAACGAAGACCGCAATTCGATGCGACGTGTCATTCGAGAAAAATACCCCATTTTCAGCCCACATGATGAAACTTCAGCAATGAGCTGAATCAACTGCTTCTCAAGCTCACTCCGCTTCGCTCCGTGAGTGCGCTACGGGAGTATTACTTCTTCTTATCGTCTTTCTTCTCTTCTTTCCCTCCCTTGGCAGGAGCAGCCCCTTCGGCACCCGCTGCCGCAGCCGGAGCACCCGCCGCTTCCGCAGCAGCAGCCGCCGCCGCTTCTTGAGCCGCCGGAGCAAGATCTTCAGCCGTTTCTTCATTCGGAGGAGACACGGTCACCACCATCAACTTGGCATCCGAAACCACGGTCAAACCGGTCGGAACCACCAAATCTTTCACGTGAATGGTTTCCGCAAAGGTCACAAGGGGAGAAATATCCACCTTAATGGAATGCACCAAATCTTTAGGCAAACATTTAACCTCCAATTCATGTAAGTTGGCGACTAAAACTCCACCCAAATCCTTAATTGCGAGCGAAACTCCGACAAATTCAAGAGGAATACGGGCATTAAGAACTTTATCCATTTGAACCGCGATAAAATCCACATGCGAAATTTCATCGGAAATCGGATCGTATTGCATATCCTTAACCAAAACCGGAACACTCAAGTCTGCCCCAACCTTAAGATCAAGAATGGTGGTGTTTCCCGCGGTTTTGTACGCACGACGAAAATCCTGATAATTCATCTGAATCGAGACATTATCCCGTCCCACTCCATAACATTCGGCCGGGATCATTCCTCCAAGACGAACATCTCTCGCCTTAACGGACGGATCTCTCTTTGAAACTGCAAGGGAAACGGATTCCATAAAAATAAGATTACAGATAAAAAAAGCTCAACAGCAGGAGGATATTAGCGAAAAACCCCTGGAAGGGCAAGCAAATTCACTAAACACGAGCGAAACGAGTATTTTTGGCTCCGCATTCCTGATTTAAAATTTCCAATTTCCGGAAAATCTGCTATCTTTTCCGTGCCCATTTTTTAACCTCCTGTGCCATGAGTATGCTCGGAAAAATGAAAGACATGTACCAACTTCAAAAACAAGCCAAAGAAATCAAAAAAAAGTTAAAAAACATTCACATTGAAGCCGAAGAAAACGGCGTAACCGTCGTTTTAACCGCGGAACAAGAAATGATTTCCGTGAAAATTTCGGAAGAAGCCATGCAAAATCGAGAAAAACTCGAAAAATCCGTCATGAACGCCATGCAAAAAGCCCTTAAAAAATCTCAAGAAATCGCCTCCGCCAATATGAAAGAAGTCATGGGACAAATGGGCATGGATTTGCCGGGCACGTAGCAAGTCCGAAGGACGAGCGAAGTGCCTTTGAGCGAGCGATCCCATTTTCAGCCCTTTGATGAATTCTCGGAATCGGTTGATATTCAAATCATTTTTATCTCAATAAATTATTGTATAATTTAAAAGATTAAAGCGCCGTACTAGTACGGGATTATCAGATTGGAATTATTCCAGCCAAAATTTACATAAAAACCTGTCAACCAGACACGAACGAAGTGAGCTTTCCCTCATTTTTTCTCAAGAAAAGTCTGCGCACGCACAGATTTTATAAGGGACATCTCCCTGCATTTTCCCTTCTTCTCTCCTCCCATACCAAATACTTCATACTAATCCCCCCCCATGCGCCATCCCTCTCTCAAAATCTACGTCATCATCGTCCTTATCGCCGCCGGAATCCTCTTGGGCATTAAAGGCGTCCCCGCTTATTATGGCACTTGGCTCAACACCCCATCCGACGCTTCAAATACGGAAAATTTTGTTTTCGACATTCAACCCGGAGACTCGGGAAAAACCGTGACCGAAAACCTCAAACAAGAAAATCTCATTTCAAACGGTTTCTTTTTTTACTGGTATCTCCGTCACGAAAACTTGGGAAACGAAATTCAATCCGGACGCTTTGTTCTTTCCCCTTCCATGACCCCCATGGAAATCGTAAACAACATCACCAGTGGAAAAGGCCAAATGGCGCTCACCATTCCCGAAGGATGGACCATTCAAGCCATCGATGAACGGCTCGTAGACATGGGGCTCATTCAATCCGGAGAATTCACCACCGCAGTCCAAGATTATCAAATCTATCTTAATGACACCGATTTTTACGTATTTCCCTATCCATGGCTCTTGCAAAACGAGGGAAGCCTCGTCGCTTCATTTGAAGGATATCTTTTCCCGGAAACCTATTATATCAATCCTTCAACTTTCACATGTAAAGAAATGATCACTCGACTCTTAGACACCTTTGAAGCCAAATTTCTTTCTCCTGAAAATCTTGAAAAAATCACGGCCAGTGGCCGATCTCTCAATGACATTGTGATCATGGCATCGATTGTGGAACGCGAGGCTTTTCTCGATGGAGACCGCCCGATCATTGCCGGTATTTTATGGAAAAGACTCGACAGCGACTGGGCCTTGGGCGCGGACGCCACTTTAATTTATGCCTTAGAGCCCGATCAATCGCTCGAAGAAAACCTCGATCTCAATTCCCCTTATAACACTCGACAATACAAAGGCCTCCCCCCGACCGCCATCAGTAATCCGGGTCTCGCCTCCCTCGAAGCCGCACTCAATCCCGAGGCCAGCGATTATTGGTTTTACCTCAATGATCAAGAAACCGGCCAAGCCCATTACGGAACCACGCTCGAAGAACACAACCAAAACATCCAAGAATGGTTAAGGTAATCCTCATTGAACCTCTGGAACCAAATCAAAAGGTCCGTAAACTTTCTCTCCAAACGCATCTCCGGCATCCACAATGAGATATTGATTTCCGCAAACAAACGCATCTCGTGAAGACCACCCCCCGACAATCCCATATCCGGGATTAAAATTATAATAGACCACCTTTTCCGCATTCTCCCCTGAATCCAAGCAATAAAAATCCCCATCAAACATCCCCCCATTTCGATAAATAGCCTGATAATCCGAGGCTAAAAGATACTCATCCGGGATATTCTCTTTATGATTTTGATAAAGAAAACCCTCGGGGACAGAAGGATTCACACAACTCACCGCTCCATACCCGGTGACCTGTTCGGTGGCATCTTCCCTATGGGTTCGAACTACTGATGCAGTAAAAAGAAAAACGACCAAAAGAACAAATAAGTGTTCCAAAATTCTTAAAATTTTTTTCATAAATAAAATAAATAAATATTAAGGCGCCTCATAATAGATCGAAAACGTAAACGCCGCGCTGCGATTCCCGTCCGAATCTTCAGCATAAACCGTGTACGAATTGTCTCCGATTTTATAATTTCCAAAATCAAGTTTGGCGTAATAATTCCACGACCCGCTTCCGACCACAAATTTAGTGAGTTTAAAGTCATTCACATACACCGCCACAGCCTCGAGCCCCACCGTCCCCTCAATCAAAACCTCGGCCGCGCTCGTGGTATAAGGCCATGCCGCAGGAGCGGATTCATCATTCAACAACGTCACCGAGGGCGTACCCACAACGCCATTTAAAGCAGGCTCAATGGGTGTCTCCTCCGTGGGCACGGTTTCCGGTGAAACCTCGATTGTCGTGGTTTCATCTTCAACCGGCGTCTCCGTCACTTCCTCCTCCTCCAAAGCCGTGAACGCCCCTTCCGGCACTTCCACAATCAACTCAATCGACGTGCTCGGCAAATCCTCTTCATTTCGCGCCACAATCATAAAGCGATTTCTGCCTTCTCTCAAATTTCCATACCCGTAAAACGCATTGTATTTCCACGTGGTCGCTCCAGCCACATACGACTGCAATGTGTACGCGGAAGCCACTCCGTTTTCATCATAATTGGTCACCGTAACACTCACGGTATCCGCACTCGCCGTACCCTCGATAGTCACCGATGTTTCGCCCGTAGGTAAGGTATACGGATTATCCGTCGGAAAAGTAATGGCAATCACAGGCACCGCATTCTCGACCACGGGTTCAATCGTCTCAACGGGAGTTTCCACATCTGTCGTCGGAATTTCTTCCGTGATCTCTGTCGTTTCCGTGGTCGGAATCGATTCCTCCACTTCATACACGGTGGGATCCATATCTTGAGAAGAATTCCATACATACCAATCACTCACTTCCCACTCATTATCCACCGCTTCCAACAATGAAATCGATTCACGCGCCACCATTTTCTCAAGATCGCTCGCCGTGATTTCAACTTGTTGCCCCACCCCCACTTTCACTTGTTCAAGCACCACTTTCCGATCCGAATCCGGCTCAAACACTTCCACCAAAACCTCTCCTTCGGTCACACGCACATTCTCAAGATCACTCAATTCCACTTCAAAAATTGCACGATACGACGTGATGCGTAAATTGTCCGTCTCCACCACAAAATTCAAATTTTGTTCCGCACTTTCCACCATATTGAGCCAAATACGTCCGTTTTGAAGCGTCAAATTCACTTGATCCGAATCGTCTCCGGCAATTATTTTATTGATTTCCAAACTCGAATCCGCATCCAATCGCCCCACAGTTCCATTATAAAAAGTTAAAACCCCTCGACTGGAACGCCCGAGCCCGAGTCGATCCCCTTCAAGCACCAACTGCCCGGAATACGCTTTGGTCCATTCGGTCGCGCCCCACGGCAAAATCGTGGCCGTGCCCTGATCAAGATAAAGATAAATCTTATTTTTGAGCTCAATTTCACGCTGATCAAGAAAATTGCAAAACAACTGAATCGCCAACACAATAATAATTCCGACAAAAATAATCAGTAAAAACGGCCAAAGAAACTCCTTGGACCCACGTCTTTTGCGAAGATAAGGATGACGAGCGTGAACCATAAAAAAATGAAAAGCGCCTAGATGGGCTTAAAATAACCAAAAACGGGGAGAGTGTAAAGGAAAAATTATAGCCCCATCTCCTGCTTCAGCGCGTTCACATCCCGCACCACTTTATGATCTTTTCGTAAAAGTTTAATCACCTTCTCAATCGAGTGCATCACGGTTGTATGATTGCGCGCAAATTCTTCACCGATTTGCTCCAACGAGGCAGCCAGATCTTTTCGAATCAAATACATGGCAATTTGTCTCGGCAATAAAATTTCTTTTTTGCGCACCGGCCCGATAAGATCACTTTTAGTCAGCTTAAAATAATCCGCCACAATCGAAATCACCTCATCCGGCGTCTTGGCCAACGATTTATGTTCTCGCCCATCGTCCACCACAGCAAATTCCCCTCCTCGATTTAATTTTTTCAAAATTCCGGCCACAGACCGAACCGTGGGCGTGATTTGCTCCAACTCATATTGCGCAATCGCCTGCATCAAAACGCCCTCCAACTCACGAATGCTGTGATGCACATTGTACGCGATAAAATCCAAAACCTCGGTCGGGAGCAAAACCTGATGTTCTCGACATTTAGCCTGCAAAATCGCCAACCGCGTTTCATAATCCGGAAACTGCACATCCACAATCATTCCCATTTCAAACCGGCTGATCAACCGATCCTGAATATCCTTCAACTCCTTGGGCGGCCGATCCGCGCTGATAATAATCTGTTTATTGGCATCGTAGAGTTCATTGAACGTATGAAAAAATTCCTCCTGCGTCCGTTCCTTATGCGCCAAAAACTGAATGTCATCGATGATCAAACAATCCACATGGCGATAACGAGCTTTAAAATCTTTGGCTCCCTGTTTTCGAATCGCTTCCACAATCTCATTCGTAAACCGTTCGGAGGTCATATAAATCACCACGGCATTCGGATTGCGATGTAAAATTTCATTTCCGGTGCCCTGCAAAAGATGGGTTTTCCCCAACCCCACGTCTCCATACACAAACAACGGGTTGTACGCACCTCCGGGACGACGCCCAACCGCCAAACATGCGGCATGAGCCAATCGATTTTCAGATCCAATAATAAAATTATCGAGCGTGTATTTGGAATTGAGCGCTTTACTACGAACGCCCTCGTTGGTCACGGTGTATTCTTCTTTATTGCGAACTTTTTTCACGTTTTTTAATCCCTTCAACACCGAATTTACATCCACGGACCGCAAATCATCAGGTTGGCCCAACTTTCCATCCACTTCATAATGAATGCGCTTGATCGTAGAATCGAGAGACTGAATGGCTTCAAAAAGAAGGCTATGATTGCGATTCGCCACCCAATCTCGAGAAAGAGTGATCGGAAAACCCACCGTAATCGTCTCCCCTTCTCGTTTCACAATCGCGGTGTGCTGAAACCACGTCAAAAAATCCGAACGCTTAATCTTGGGCTCGAGCGCGGTCAAAACTTGGATCCAAAAATCGCGAAAAGAATCGGACATAAAATTCAAGGGTGACAGGGATCCTATAATACTGAGCCACTCAAATCGAAACAAGAGAAAATTATACAAAACGATAGATGTGACTTAACCCGCATGCCTCAAATGCTGATTCCATGCTAAACGAGAATCATTAAGATATCTATTCAAATTGCGAACAGAATCTTCCTGAGTAGATCGAGCTTGGCTCGTCCAACTCACCACCGATTTTTGCCCTCTATCTTCATAAAGATTAAAATATGTTCTATGAATACTTTGGGAAGTAACCTCTAACCGCAATGACCCAATCGATCCGCATGTACTTAAAAAATCAAAAAAAAGTCTTAGAACAGATGGAGACCCGGATAAATACCCTTCCAGCGGCTTGCCTGGTTCTGGATTCTCTAACATAAAAAAAAATTTTCTGCTTCGGGATTCTGGGTTTGAAAAAGTCTTATTAAAGAGTCCATTTTCTCTGGAATGCGATCTTCTAGGGACTTTAACTCTTCCATTTTAAAAAAAGTTAAAAAAATTAATGTACCTAATCTCTATCAAAAAATATTTACTAAATCAAGCAAATAATCGGCCCAAGTCCTGAAACGTCACCAAAAAGAGCACCATGATCAGCAACCAAAACCCAAAAAAATGCAGCCAATTCTCGAATTTAGCAGGAACGGGTTTGCCACGAATTCCTTCCAGCAATAAGAAGAAAAGTCGCCCGCCATCGAGCGCCGGAAACGGAAATAAATTGATCACTCCCAAACTCAACGACAACAACGCAGTAAAACGAATCAAGGCAACCCATCCTTCATCCACATGAGTACCTGTCATTTGCGCAATCCCCACAGGCCCGGAAACCCCTTCCGGCACTTGAGCGGTCATAAAAATCTTAGAAAAAACACCCGCCGTCATCTTGGCCGTGTACCACGTCACTTGCTTCATCTCATGAAACGCCACAAACGGAGCATCGAACCAAGAATAACGAACATTTTCAATCGAGAGAATCGACGCGGTTTCAATCCCATCATAATAAGAAAAAGGAAGATTTAAAGATTCAAAAACCGAGCTCAAATACACCCCAATCAATCCCGTGTCTTCATTTCGTGTCATGGTCAAAATCACCACCTCAACCCCGCGCTGAACCTCATATTGAACCGTTTCCAATTCACTTGCCTCCACAATGGCCAACGCATTTTCCGCGGTATAAACCTCAATCCCATCCACTCGAAGCAAAAGATCCCCTTCCAAAACTCCCGCTTCCTCAGCCGGAGAATCTGAAAGCACATCCGAAATCAAAACCCGACGGGTCACGGGCAGCGGCCAATCGACACGTTGAGTTTCCCCGTTTCGAACAAATTCAAAAATAACGCTGTGAGTCGAGCCCCCCACATTCGCCTGTGCCAACATCCCGGCCAAATCCTCTGCGTAAAAAACCGCTTCCCCATTGATGGAAAGAATCCTATCCCCGATCTGCAAAGGAGCTCCCGCCTCCACTGAGATCAATTCCACCCGAGGCAATTCAAGCAAATCAAACGCCAATCCAGGAGAAGAAAACTCCGCATCCGGCATGAACGTTTTATCATTCAATGTAAAACCCTCGTCCGAATCCATTAACGTCAAAAAAGTATCCATATTCATACTCGAAATCGGCAATTCATTCACCGTTAAAATCCGATCTCCTTCCTTAAATCCATTCAATTCGGCCCAAGATCCCTCGTCCACTTTATCCACCAAAACCCCGTCCACCACCTTAATTTGATGCGAAGCGATGCTCGCCAAAAGCCCATCCCCAGTCACAATCAACGGCTGCATGCCCACACCAAATCCGATGGAAAACAACAACCACGCAAACACAAAATTCATCACCACTCCGGCCACCACCACGGTAATACGTTGCCACACGGTTTTATGCGCAAAATTCTTGGGATTGAAGCGTTTTAAAGAAATTCGTCCCGCGTCTTCGCCCAACATTTTTACAAACCCGCCAAACGGAATCCAATTGAATGAATAAAGCGTTTCACCCCACTTTTTTCCCCAGATCCTCGGTGGCAATCCCAACCCAAACTCTTCGACCTTAATCCCCTGTCGTTTGGCCATAAAAAAATGACCGCATTCGTGAACCAAAATCAACGCGGAAAAAATAACGAGAAAGGCGAGAACAGTGAGAAGGAAATGCATGGAAGAATGAACAATGGCTAATGATCAATAACTAATGTCACCCTGAGCCTGTCGAATGGGTGACCTCACAAAGAAGCTTACTGGTGAATGTGTGGTTCGACAAGCTCACCACGACATATACTTCCTAACCCCCTCCCTTAAACCGTCATCACTCCCTCTTCTTTGGCCTTGGCCATTTCCATGATCTTGGCATTGGCCTCATCCACTTTGGTTTGAAGTTGTTTCTGTGCACCGGTTTCTTCATCTTCACTGATTTGTTTGTTTTGCTTCATCTCCTTAAACTTGGAATGTGCGGTCTGACGAATATTGCGCACCGAAATGCGCGTGTTTTCCGCAAGCGTGTTCACCACTTTCACCAAATCGCGACGACGCTCTTCTGTGAGAGCCGGGATATTGAGCAAAATCGCTATTCCACGATTCACCGGATTGAGTCCGAGGTCCGACACCTGAATCGCTTTTTCCACCGCAGACAAAATAGAACGATCCCACGGTTGGATTTGAATGGTTTTCGCATCCGGCACACTGATGCTCGCCACATTTTTAAGCGGTTGCACACTGCCATACGCCTCCACCATCACATGCTCCACCAACGCGGCGTTCGCACGCCCGACTTGCAATCGTGAAAACTCCTCTTTGAGATGATTTAAAACTTTTTCAAATTCCGCAACTGCAATCGCAATAACAGGATCTGTAAGCATAAAAGAAAATTAAATATTAAACATGAACCAAAGTTCCGACTTTTTTGCCTTGAACCGCAGCCCATAAATTACCTTTTTTATTCCAATCAAAAACCACGACCGGCAACTTGCCTTCGCGACACAACGCCGTGGATGTGGCATCCATAACCCCTAAATTGCGCTCCAACACTTCATCAAATGAAATGGTCTGAAATTTTTTCGCTTTCTTGTTTTTCATCGGATCCGAATCGTACACACCGTCCACTTTAGTGGCCTTCAACAACACATCACACTGCAATTCCAACGCCCGAATCGCGGCCGCCGTATCCGTGGTAAAAAACGGACGTCCGGTGCCTCCGGGACATAAAAGCACATGCCCTTCGCCCAAATGCTTCAATCCTTTTCGACGAACATAAGGTTCCGCCACCTCAGCCACCGGCAACGCAGACAGCACGCGCGCCTCCACTCCCAATCGTTCGAGTGCGGATTGCAACACCACGCTGTTCATGACCGTAGAAATCATTCCCAAAAAATCCGATTCCACACGAGGAATCCCTTTTCCCGTATTGTCTCGATAGCGCCAAATGTTGCCGCCTCCGGTCACAATCACGACCTGAATGCCTTTTTTATGAAGCATCACCACTTCTTTGGCCACACGCTCCACCACATCAAAATCAAAAAAATCGCCTCGTTTGCCGGCCAAAACCTCGCCCGAAAACTTTAATAAAACGCGTTTATACATAAAATTATTTTAAAATAATATACGTGAGCACAATTCCAATCAAAAGCCCTGCCATAAAAATCAACGGCAATCGTTTCTCTTTACTTCGATCTTCTGCATTCGCTAAATCCGTGAGCAAATCTCCGCTCAAAATCACTTTTTCATCCGCATTTTTCTCCACCACATCCCAGTACCCGTGATTAGCCACGAGTTGCACAAATTTTGAAAATTGAATGCTGACATGATTGCCCGCCTCAGTTGCCGAAACCGCAGGAGCGGAAATCACACCGTTCGCAGGACTCGAAGAACCCGGCGTTGAAGTCGAATCGTCGTCATCGGTCTTAATGGGCCGAATCAAAAACGGATCATCATCGTCGGACATAGTCTCGTGGGGAAGGGTAATGTCATCCATAAGAAAATCATACCAAAGAAGAAATCGGTTTCAAAGAGAATTGCGAAAAATCAAACACTCGGAGTCTCGGCCCCAGCCACAGCTCCTTTTCTCCAAATCTTATGAAAAATAGCCCCTCTTATTGCTTCATACTCCTCTGGCTTGGTCAATGTCTCCATTGTACGTTGACTAAATTGATAAGTGGGCTTTTTCCCTCCATCTTTCACCCCGGCTTCAAACACCAAACAATTATCTTGAGCCGCAAGAGAATAAATAATTTGCGCATTATGCGTAACCAATAAAACCCTGGCTCCTTTTTCAACAAAATCATGAAGAATTTCTTGAACATACGACTCCAGCCCGCTCTGGTCTGTAGCCAACACCATCTCATCAATCACTACCAATGTCCCGGGCTTAGCTTGATCACACAGCCCCCTTAAGTCAGTCAAATCTTCACCCCATTTCCCAATATCATCCCCTCCTTCCAACTCTTTTTTCTTTTGAACTCCCGTATCTCGAGGCTGGTGCGTTAAAATACCGGAAACCATCGGCACCTCAGTCCCTTCTTTCCCGAAAACAGGCGCACCCACTTGATTCATAATATGAGCCCAAGTGATCGCCTGAACAACATGCGTTTTCCCCCCACCATTCACCCCGGCAAAAACAATAATTTTATACTGAGGATCAAAAACCAATCGCTCCTGCGGAACAGAAACCACACCCTCCCGCGTTTTAGCCTCATAAGCTCTTCTAGGATGATGCAACCCCTCCACCGCAAATCGCCCTACCCCATTTGACTCACCTTCATCCTTTTTCCCCTCTTCTTGAAGCCCAGTTTCACTCAACCAATCCTTACATTTTTCTTGAAATTTCGCCATGGCACAAAAAACCCGTAACCAATAAGAAAATTCTTGTTGCTTAATATCCAAAGAACGAAGATCCTCACTCAACGTACAAAGATCGGACACCGGACCTAAAGTCCCGTGTTTTTCATCCGATTTTTGATATTCAAAAGTCAAAGGAGACAATGTAATCCCTAAAAACCTCTTCGCAGGATAAAAATGAATTCGATCTGCGATTTGTTTTACTTGCTTCAAAAAAATATCCAAATTTGAAAGCAATGCTTGAAGCATTGAAGGAGAACCAGCTTCTTCTGGCAAAGGCTGAGATGAAATCAAATTCCCCAAAGCTTGTTGGATATCATTGACCTGAGAAATAAAATTCTGAGCAACGCCACAAGCTTGTAGCTCATTCATCTTTAACGTTTTTTTGTCATTTTCGTAAGAGTGATTCGTTTGAATGAGTGAGTGTATGGATTCACCGAAACCTCTTGTTAAAAAATCTAAAAAAGCCAAACATCGACTCAATATTTCGCGAACACGCGAATCATTTCTCAATATTTCTTGTGTTTGACTTAATGCGGCAATTTCTTGTTGAGAAACAAAAGGCCGACTCAAAAAATAAATGAATGAATCATCCATCCTATCCAAAGGGACGAAATGTCCTGCAAATTTTTTAATCTTCAAATCGCGAGCCGTTTGAGACGAAAGACCGAAAAATTTCTCAGGATCATCGTACCCGACAGGAAAAGGCCGATATTCATTTTCTCCCACACCCCCTACCTCACCAGAAGATTGTGTCATAATTTATTATTTTCAATAATCACTCAAAAAGGTTCTTTTTATATCAAAAAAACCGCATGCGTGTCAATAAAATCCGGATTCCAGAATTCGCAAAAATGACAAGCTAAAACTGTATTTTCTCTCTCTTCAGTCGTGACCGATCCTCCTCGGACGCCATGAATTCATAATCCGCGATCGCAATGCCGAGTTGATCCGCGATGGCCCGCGCAATTTTTTGCTCTTCAATCGTCCATTCTTCCTGTTCCATAACCATAAAGCCCAATTCCTTCCCGGCAATATTTTGAATCGCCAAAATCAACCGCCCCCCTTTAAGCACTCCCCTTTCCTTTCCCAATTCGCGTTCAGCCGCTCCCAACTCTTGTTCGGAAAGTAAAAATTCGCCCCAACTCGCGGGAATCTCCAATTTTCCGGTCGCTTTATTTTTCAACACAATGATTCCCCGTTCCGCTTGCGCCATATTTTCCATTTTCAGCCCGATTTCTCGAATCAGCCCCGGAATATCTTGCCGATAATGACTCACCAACTGAGCGATTTCATACAAGGTGACCAACTCTTGATTGGTGGTTTGCAACCGTTGATTGAGCACTTTTAACAACCCGACCAACAGCGCCATCGCTTTTTCCGGACTTTTTTTCAAAAAATCATAAAAAGAAACCCTGGTAAGAATCAACGCTTCCACCTCTTCCAACGCTTTCGCCGCCGCAGAACGCGGCTTATCGGACAACAACGCGCCTTCTCCAAAAAGAGACCCGGGCACGAGCACCGCCAAAATCTTTTTATGCGACTGATCGTCTCCGATTTGTTTCGAAATTTCCACGCGTCCCTTCAAAATCAGATACAAATCCGTGCTTTTCACCCCTTCTTCAAAAATCATCTCTCCCTCAGGAATCGTTTTTCGATTCCACACCTCCTCTCCTTTCAAAAAACGTTCTCGCTCTTCCAAAGCAATCCCGGCAAAAATTTCATCAATAAAAGGGGAAAAATCACTCATAATTAAACTAATTTACGATTAAAAGCTTCCGTATCATGCACTTTGGCCAACGCAGCATCTTTAGAAATAAGCCCTTGCCCCACAAGTTGCGCCAACGAATCATCCAAGGTTTGCATTCCTTCACTCTTACCGATTTGCATCATGGAATAAATCTGATGCGTGTTGCCTTCTTTGATACAATTTCGAATCGCATCATTCACCACCATGATCTCAAACGCCGACACGCGACCGTGTCCGTCCGTGCGCGGAACAAGCGTCTGCGCCACCACAGCCAGCAAGGACGCAGAAAGCTCTGCCCGAATCTGTTGTTGTTGATACGCGGGGAATACATCGATCATACGATCTACGGTTTGCGGAGCGTCAGAAGTGTGCAAAGTGGACAAAACAAGGTGCCCGGTTTCCGCCAAGGTGATGGCTGCGGCAATGGTTTCAAGGTCGCGCATTTCCCCCACCAAAATCACATCCGGGTCCTGGCGAAGCGACGAACGAATCGCGGTGGCAAACGAATCCGTGTGAGCCGACACCTCGCGCTGTGTGATAAGCGCAGACTTGGGTTCGTGCACAAACTCAATCGGATCCTCGATGGTGATGATATGACATTTTCGATGCGTGTTGGCGTGATTGATCATGGCCGCGAGCGTGGTCGATTTTCCACTTCCCGTAGGCCCGGTCACCAAAACCAACCCTCGCGGTTTCATGACAAAATCGGCAAGGATCGACGGCAATCCCATCTCCTCCAACGTAGGTGCTTTTTCCGGAATCGAGCGAAACGCCATGGCAATCCCCTCTTTATCCAAATATAAATTCACACGAAAACGTCCGGACTCGGCTGAACCATAAGAAAAATCAACTTCTTTTTGTTTTTGAAACAACGCGAATTTATCCGGGCCCGCCACTTTTTGCGCCACTTCTCGGAGCGCCGACTCGGTCAACGGCCCCATTTTATCCGTGACAAACAGATCTCCACTCGGGAGACGAATCACGGGCGGCTGCCCCACCTTGAGGTGAAGATCCGGGGCGTGATGCACCACCACCTGAGCCAAAAGTGCGTCAATATCCATAATAAGGGCTTTTAAAATCTTATTATTATACAACAAATTCAGCACAAATGAAACCCCAAAGCCTAAAAAAAGACCTTAAAATGTGGTATAATTCACAGATTGAAAATCAAAATAAAAATTTATGCCTCCTCCGGAAGTCCAAAAAGAAACACCCAAACAAACAACCATCCGAGCTCTCATTGATGAATGTCTTAAACATATTGATAGTTACGAAAAAGGAACCGCTCCAAATCTCAACATTGGAAAAGATTGGGCAAAATATGAAAAACCCTATCATAAAAGAAACCACACGGATTTTGTCATGCAAGAAATCGCCCAATTACTCGAAGCGGAACAGAAAAACCAAGATTCCCCTTTAGCCGAAAGGAAAGAAGAAAATGCGGATTTATGTCGTCTTTTCGCCGGGAGCCATGACTATGACCAACAAGAAAATTCTTCGGATCCCGATTACAACGGAGGAAATGAAAAACGTTCCTTAACATGGCTTATTCCAAAAATGGTGGCAAGCGGACAATTCACTGCCGAGGACATCGAAATCGCCAAAATCGCCGAGCTCGGAACCTGGACTCCGGTCGTTGGAAAAGGGACAGAGACCCATCTCCAACAAGTTGTACGGGAATTCGGGACCGGAAAAGGCCCCGCACCAACCTTACAAACAAAAATGGAAGATCTCGCTTCCAAATACGGAATATCCATCGATCCTCAAATTTTCAGAAATCCGCGCGCCATCGCTATCGCCAAACTCTTGGCCGATGCCGACCTCGCCACCTTGGGAAACGAATGGGATGTTTATTGGGAAAACATGATGCTCTTTTTCCGCGAGCAACATCCGGAAATCAACCAAAACTCCAACACTTCGGACGCCCGAGAGACATGGGGAAAATATCTCCAATTCCAAGTGAATCTTTTAAACAATCATCACTATCACACTCAAGTCGCCCAAAATCGATACCCCCATTGCCCAACCAACTCCGCCGAGGTTTCAGGAATTTTAACAAACAATGAAACATTCAACGCCTCGTTTGAGGCCATGCTAAAGATGAACGGTACTTACAAACCACAGGCCAAAACCATGAGTGTAATTAACGCTTAAATTCTCCAATAATATTCGCATTCTTCTTTCCTCTACAAAAAGAGGGCAATCGCTTGCCCCCTTTTTCACGTGAATTTAAAACCAAAACTACATCATATCCATCCCGCCCGGCATTCCACCCATTCCTCCCATATGACCGCCTTCTTTCTTATCCTCCGGAATATCGGTCACCCCGGCTTCGGTGGTCAAGAAAATTCCGGCCAATGACGCGGCATTTTCCAACGCGGAGCGCGTGACTTTTTTCGGATCCACAATCCCAGACTTGATCATATCGACCATTTCGCCTTTTTCAGCGTCATAGCCTTGTCCGGCCTTGGCATTGCGAACCATATCCACGATCACCGCACCTTCTTTCCCCGCGTTTTGCGCGATTTGGAACACCGGAGACTCGAGGGCTTTTTTCACAATCGCGATTCCCGTGGTTTCATCCATATCCGCCCCTTTGAGCGCATCGAGAATCTTGGCGGCTTGCAACAAAGCGGTTCCTCCTCCGGCCACAATCCCCTCTTCCACAGCCGCACGAGTCGCAGACAACGCATCTTCAATGCGATGTTTCTTTTCCTTAAGCTCCACTTCCGTGGCTGCACCGACCTTGATAATGCCAACACCTCCGGACAATTTCGCCAAGCGTTCCGTGAGTTTTTCTTTATCAAAATCCGATGTGGTGTGATCGAGCGTAACCTTAATTTCCGCCACGCGAGCATCGATGGCCTTCTGATTGCCGGCGCCTTCCACAATCGTGGTGTCATCTTTGGTGGCAATCACTTTTCGCGCTTCTCCAAGATGAGTCAAATCCGCATTCTCAAGCGTCAAACCCACTTCTTCGGAAATCACGGTTGCTCCGGTCAACGCCGCAATATCTTTAAGAATTTCCTTACGTCGATCCCCAAATGCCGGGGCCTTGATCGCAAGCATGCTGAACGTGCCTCGAAGTTTATTCACCACCATGGTGGCAAGCGCTTCCCCGTCCACATCTTCGGCAATGATCACGAGCTCTTTTTTCCCGCCCTGTGCCAATTTTTCCAACAAAGGAAGAATGGTTTGCACGGACGAAATTTTCTTATCCGTGATTAAAATTTTTGCATTTTCATAGGTCGCCTCCATACGTCCCGAATCCGTAACCATATAAGGAGAAATATACCCGTTGTCGAATTGCATTCCTTCCACCACTTCCATATCGAGCCCAAAAGTCTGAGATTCTTCCACCGTGATCACGCCATCATTCCCGACCTTTTCCATGGCCATGGAAATGAATTTGCCCACTTCCGGATCTTGGGCGGAAATCGTGGCCACCTGCGCCACTTCTTCCGGAGTGCTGATGTCTTTTTTCATTTCACCCAATTCATGCACGATTTTTTTCACCGCTTTGTCGATCCCGCGCTTCAAAGCAATCGGATTGGCTCCGGCCGCGAGATTGCGGAATCCTTCGGTGATGATGGCGTACGCCAATACCGTGGCAGTCGTGGTCCCATCTCCGGCCACATCATTGGTTTTGGTCGCCACTTCTTTCACGAGTTGTGCTCCCATATTTTCAAACGGATCCGGGAGATCGATTTCTTTTGCAATGGTCACACCATCGTTCGTGATGGTGGGAGCTCCATATTTTTTATCAAGAACCACATTGCGACCCTTGGGCCCCATGGTGATGCGAACCGCATCGGCCAAGCGTTTGGCGCCATTGATCATTTTTTGGCGAACCGCGTCGCCGTATTGAACCTGTTTAGACATGATAGAAAAATTTTAAATGTTAAATTTTAGATTTTAAATTATCCAAGAATCGCGAGCACATCGCTTTCATTCAAAAAAAGCAATTCTTTTCCCTCGTGTTTCACTTCTGTGGGCCCGTATTTGGTAAAAAGAACCGTGTCCCCCACTTTGACGGTCATGGGAATTCGTTTCCCTTCATTATTTAATTTCCCCGCACCAATGGCGAGAACTTTCCCTTTTTGAGGTTTTTCTTTTGCCGACTCGGGAAGAACAATCCCGGAAGCAGTGACTTCGTCTTCCTTGAGACGTTCCACCACCAACCCATCGTTTAAAGGCTGAAGCGTAACTTTCTCCATATAAAAATAAGGTTAAAAACTAAAAAAGCTAGCACACTATATTTGAGAGTGCTAAGGGAGTCAAGGAAAATTTATTTCGCCACGTCCTCCACTCGAATCTCTCGAATCACATCCACCTTGATTTCACCTTGATATTGGAGTTGATCCTCGATTTGAGCGGCAATACGGTGCACCATTTTGGCAGCTTGGAGGTCATCGATGACCGACGGTTCCACAAACACGCGCACTTGGCGCCCGGCCTGAACCGCGTACGATTTACGCACACCTTCAAACGAATTCGCAACCGTCTCAATTTCACGCAAACGTTTTACGAAATTTTCAAGATTTTCCTTATTGGCTCCGGGTCGAGACTCGGAAATTCGATTCGCCACTTGAATAATTTTAGCTTCAATCGTCTCCGCAAAACAATCACCTTCATGCGCTTCCACGCAATGAACAAGCTCGCGCGGTAACCCGAATTTCTTTAAAATATCACGCCCGATCAACGAATGCGGCATCTGAATTTCATGATCCATGGCCTTGCCAATATCATGAAGCAACCCGGCTTTTCGACACAAAGCCCCATCCGCTCCCAAATCCGTAGCCAATGACGCAGCCAAAAAGGCCACTTCCATCGAGTGTTTGAGCACATTTTGGCCATAACTCGTACGAAATTTAAGACGTCCCAAAAGCTTGAGTAATTCCACGGGCAACCCAACCACTCCGGCCTCAAACGCGGCTTTTTCTCCCAATTCACGGATCAATTGAGTCACTTCTTCTTTGGCTTTTTTCACCACTTCCTCAATGCGGGCCGGATGAATACGTCCATCCTCAACCAAACGTTCGAGGGCAATTTTAGCCACATAGCGACGCACCAAATCAAACCCGGAAATCACAATCGACCCCGGCGTATCATCCACAATCACATCAATTCCGGTGAGCTCTTCAAACGTATTAATATTACGTCCTTCACGACCAATGATGCGACCTTTCATCTCATCGTTCGGAATATTCACAATCGTGGCTGTGGATTCCATCGTGGTCTCGGCCGCGTATTTTTGAATCGCGTCCACAATCATACTGCGGGCACGCAATTCCGCTTCATCGTGCAAATCTTTTTCCGTTTTTCGAATCTGTGCGATGAGATCTTCTTTGGCTTCTTCTTCCACTTTTTTCAACAACAATTCCCGCGCCTCATCTTTAGACAAACTGGCCACGCGTTCAAGCTGCCCCTTCTGTTGTTCATATAATTTCTGAACTTCTTCCTTAAGAGAACGAACCGCCACAACCTTGGATTCGAGCTCGGTTTTGGTTTTTTCCGCTTCACGAAGTTGTTTATCGAGCGTCTCTTCTTTGGTCTCAATACGCTTTTCCATCTTATCGAGCTGAACACGCTTTTCACGCTCTTCTTTCTTGGCTTCTTCCTGAATTCTCAACGCCTCATTTTTAGCGTCGAATAAAAGTTCCTTGGATCTGGAATTCGCTTCTTGAAGCTCATGTCTCGTCTTTTCCGAAACTCGCGCTTCCTCCTCACGAAGCTTTTTCGAACGAATCTGATAACCACCAGCGGCTCCTCCGAGGAGCCCAACCAAACCCAACAATAATAAAGTACTGATTTCCGGCATAAAAAGGGGGGCTTTAAACGCCTCTGCATACCTTTTCCCCTCCCAAAAGGGATCTTTCTTAGATCAAATCGAACGCATCAACAAATCAAAATCTAAAAGTAAACGAATCAACAAGATCAAAATTTTAAGAAAGAATCAGATTAAAAAGGCAAAACAAAGACTATATAAAAATCTAGCTTAACGATACTGGAGTCCGGGAAAATAAGTCAAGAAGCAAAAAAGGGGAAAGGGATGGGAAAAATTAAGAATTTCACCTGACAAAATAATGGCGCAAAAAACAGTCAAGTTAAAAGTTGACGATTTACGAGTTTGATGGTATTGATTATATTTAATCAAAAATAGATATGTCTGAATTAAGGGATTACGACGATGATTATAACGATGATAGCAACAACGAAAACCCTCCTGTAAAAAGGGGCCCAGAAATGCATTTCATACTAGGTCCTCTCGTTTTTCCAAAAGAAACCCCACCGACGCCAAAAAAAGAATCCGATGAATGGGAAGGGGAAATATTAAAAATTTACGCTAGAGATTTAAGGATCCGCTTTTGGAATTGGGTCTTATACGAAGATTAAAGTGAAGTGCGTTAAAAAAAACTGAATATCAATCAATCGCTGAAAATTCAATCACTACTCAAACAACAAATTTTCTACGCAAATCTGTTGTGGTTCATCTTTTTTTAACGTTTTTGTCATAACTCAAATGTTATCGTTGAGGCGCTTTCACAAATCCCGCAAAAATTTTATTTTTTAACCTTATTTTTATGAAAAATTTACAACGGGTTTGCGCATTTTTTGCGCTGTTCCTTTTTATCCCCATGGCGCTCGCCGAAGACGGTTGGGGTTGGACCTCATCACCCACTCCGGGGGCACTCAACCTTCTCACCGATGAAACGGGCGAAACTGCCGAATCCTACTCCAATGGCACACTCTCGGATGACATCATGTTGTCCGAAATCCTTCCCAACCCCGAAGGAAGCGACACCGAGACCGAATGGATTGAACTTTATAATATGGGAACAGACAACGTAGATCTCGGCAATTGGTCTCTAGATGACGAAGAGGAAGGAAGCACCCCTTATATTTTCCCTGCCGGAACCACCATCGAAGCGCAAGATTTTCTCGTGATTTATCGTATCGACTCCAATCTTTCCCTCAACAACGACACCGACCAAGTCCGACTTTTTGATTTTGAAGGAACACTCAAAGACAACGTAACCTATGAAGGCTCTCCGGAAGCCCAATCCTACGCCCGTATCGAACTCGCGGAAGATGAAATGGCGCAAACGCCAATCGCCCCTCGAGGAAAACTTATATCATGGCTCATTCCGCAAGCGCGTGCCCAAGAACAAACATCAACAAATTCGTCTCAAAAAATCGCCTTCCTCAACTCACCTTGGGAATGGACCTCGGATTTAACCGTTGGCTCCCAAAACCCGATTTATTATTTTCTTCAAGGTACGGTTCAATCTCTCCTCCCCTTTAAAAACAGCGTTTTGCTGGATCGAAACGGAGCTACACTTGAGGTTTCTCTGGCAAAATTGGATCTCAATGACACTCTTAAAAAATCCATATTCAGCCCCGGCGAAACCGTCAGTGGATACGCCACCCAAACCGCACCCGACCAATTCGAGCTCAAACGGTTGGAAGACGTCCCCTCCACCATTTCTTTACCCACTGAAAATAAAAGCCTTATTCTTCGCTATATTCTCTTAAGTATTTTGCTCACCGGAGGACTCGGCTTTATCCTGTGGCAACAAAAAAAACAGACCCGCATGAGCAAAGCGAATGTCCCCTCTCCCTCATCTTCTCTCGACGTAGCGGCATAACTTTCTTCCCACCCAAAACTCTGCCCGGGCGGGATAGTTAACGAAACTTGGTTGAAGAATATTTTCTTTTAAATCTGTAAAAGTTTCTTTTTTGTGTCATTTTCTCGTGTATGAATAAAAAACATGAGAAATCTTCCTGCT
>JBAZZS010000005.1 GCA_041658685.1 Candidatus Gracilibacteria bacterium
AGCAGGAAGATTTCTCATGTTTTTTATTCATACACGAGAAAATGACACAAAAAAGAAACTTTTACAGATTTAAAAGAAAATATTCTTCAACCAAGTTTCGTTAACTATCCCGCCCGGGCAGAGTTTTTAATCAAATTTTTGGCTTAAATAAGCCATTTTTATTTTTAATTGCCCTCTTTTTTCCCCTTCCTTGCCACCCAACTTCCCAATACCCCCATCATCACACCCATCACAACCAGCGCAATCAATTTCCCCTGAGATCCCAGCACCAGCGCCAGCCCGCCAAACAACGCACACAAGGCATAAATAAAAACGATGACTTTTCGTTCGCTGAATCCGGCCTTCAACAATCGATGATGGAAGTGTCCCAAATCACCTTTGAGCGGAGACTGCCCTTTCGCAATGCGCCGCATCACCACCCAAAACGCATCCAAAATAGGAAAACCCATGATCAAAAACGCGGTGGCAATTTTCCCGCCTGAGAAAATCGACAAAATCGCGAGCATAAAACCCAAAAACATACTTCCCGTATCCCCCATCAACATCTTGGCCGGCGAAAAATCAAATCGCCAAAACGCCAAACACGCGCCTGCCAAAATAATGGCAAACATCGCCACATCGGTCTGATCAATATAATGAAAATGCGGCCGAATGCTGAGCACAAACAACAGCACGGACGCGAGAACCGAAATCCCACTCACCAGCCCCGGCAACCCGTCGAGCCAATTCACGGTATTCATAAGGAGAACGATCCAAAATACGGTAAAAATAACAGCCAATGTCGCATACGTGTGCACTGCCCCTCCCCAATGTAACGAAAATTGAAACGCATCGAGTGAAATCATGCCGCCAAACGGATTCGTGATCGACGTCACGCCCACCCCGGCCAGAACTACCAACAACGCAGCCACAATCTGAACAAACAACCGCAACAGCGGACTCAATCGAAATCGATCATCCAAAAAACTCACCAAAACAATCAATCCGGCGGCCCCGAGAACCGCGGTCAAACGAACGTCAATTTTCATGAATAAAAAAACGGAGACAAAAAACACCAACGCGAGAATGAGTCCGCCACTGTACGGCACGGGTTTGCGCTTCAAACCATAAAGGTGCGGACGATCCATCAATCCGATTTTTGGAAAAACTCGAAGCGCAAGAAAACTCAACACAAACGTAGCCACAAACGCAAAAAGTCCGGGCAAAACATACGGTCGAAACGCGTCGATGTAGAGAGAAAGGGATTCCATACGGGGACAGTTTAACACGTTACAATTTAATTTCTCCCAAATCTTCCACCGTAAATTCAATGGTCGCAAGGTACATATTCATAAAGGGAACTTCACTCAACGTATCCGGATTACCCACATTAAAAACAGGAGAGTCGAGATGAACATAACAAGCATAACCCGATTCTGAATTGGAAAGACAATCGGCTGAAATTGTATGATCATCAAAAACACCCAAAACCAAAGGATAAATACTGGTATTTAAAGGAAAAGACCCCACCACCGGACAAGACATTTCTACCTCCAACAAAGGGAAATTAACTCCTTTGGACCAAGCCAATTCTTGAAATTGTATTTTAGGCCAAGGCTTCTCTCCTTGCACCAACGTAAAAAAAGTCGTGGAAGGATTAAATTCAACCGATAATTCGTGCGCAAACAAATCCTTGGGATCCGAAACAATACAATTAGGATCTTCCGAAACAAAACCTGTAATTTTAGCGGTACCGTTTTGCTGGACCAAATTTCCTCCTTCAGCCGGGAAAACCAATTCAATATCCGCTTCCGCAGAACCCAAAAAAGCAAATTGCTTAATAGAGGGATCAATAGAAACTAAATCCGAAGACCAAACCACCGAATAATGAACATTAAATTTATGATATTTCTGAGGAGAAAGAAAATAACCGGCCATCCCGACAGCCAAGGCCGCGCCAACCGCAGCAACCGCAATAACTTTATTCATAAAGAAAATAAAAAAGTAAAAAGCAAACCGAGTATCGCATATTTTAAAAAGAACCGGTACACAAATTCTTCAAAATTCTGATATCCCCCTTCTCATCTTTTTCCAAAAAACTCACCACCTTGCCGTGAAAAAACGCAGCCACAGGAAAACCGTCACTCGCCTCAGGAAAACCGGAAGGAGCTTTTTCGATTCTCCCCTGGCGTAACGCCTGAAATAGCGAATCGGTAAGTTCGAACGAGGCCCAATTTTCAACCAATTTTTCGAGAGAAATTTCACCCAGAGCCTCCAACGAAAAAGGCCCGACTCGCGTACGGCGGAGCTCGGTCATGAGTGCGCCCACGCCCAATTTTTGCCCTAAATCATGCACCAAAGAACGAATGTAGGTTCCGCTCGAACAATGGATGCGCAAGCGCAAAAACGGTGTTTCGAAACTCAAAATTTCCAACGCATGAATCACAACCGGCCGCGCCTTAAGCTCCACTTTTTTGCCTGCACGCGCAAGCTCATACGCGGGCTTTCCCTTGATTTTGAGTGCGGAAAAAATCGGCGGAACTTGCATGATTTCGCCGGTAAAAGAGGGCAAAGCTTGCTCAATCGCCTCGCGAGTTATTTTTTCTAATGAATTCACGCTCGCAAACACTTTAATTTCCCCCTCGCGATCGTACGTATCACTCACTTTCCCAAACTCCGCCGTGGCCTCGTAAACCTTGTCGGCCTTCATAAAATACTCAATCAACTTGGTCGCCTCCCCCACCGCCACCACAAGAACGCCCGTGGCCAAAGGATCCAGCGTCCCGAGATGCCCCACGCGCCGCACCCCGCTCTCGCGTCGCACCCGCGCCACTTCGCGAAAAGAGCTCACCCCAGAGGGCTTATCGAGGACTAACACGCACGGAGCGAAGCGAAGTGCGCTATCTTGCATTTTCTTTTCAACCGCCTGGGTCATTTATAATTTAAGTAAAATTTTATGAATTTTCTGGATACGAAATGGCTTACTTAAGCCGAAATTTGAGGCAAAATTTGTGCCCGGGCACAGATTTTATAAAAATTAAAATAATGTGAATTTTTTATTATCTCTTATAACTCAATTTTAATTTTATCAAATATACTTATTTTTCTTGCGTAAGGGATCAACAATAACCCAATGATTATTACAAATAAATACACACTCTTAATGGGGACTTTAACCCAATTTATCCAATCCAATAATAAAAAAATAAATAAAATAAACGCTCCTCCCCAAGAAATAATTTTTAAGGCACAATCCTTTTTTAATCCCAATACTTTTTCTCTCAAATTTTCAAAAAAAATCATTTTACCTAAAAAAATAAAATGATTCGAAACAAACTGATTAAAAATAAGTTTTCCATCAAATAATTCAACTAAGAAAAAAGAAACTTTTTCTTTTTTCTCAACCGTTAAAAAAATCCCCCTTACTTCATCTAAATCATTACTCGTGGCAACAAATCGATTTCGAACATATAATGCCATAATTGCCAGAAGTTTCTTTGTCTTAGGATCAACGATCCTAAAAATAAAACAGACTCGTCCTTTCGATCGTATTTTTATATCAAAAGATTCGGGAGGATATCCTTTCGCAATCAATTCTTTTTGTAATAAATCCGATAATTCTACTGCCTCAGTAACTTCTTCATCCGAAAAATCCACCATGAGAAATATTTAAAATTCAAAATTTTTCATCAACTCTCCAAATACCGATTCCCCACCTGCACCTTCCCCTCGCCAATTTCCACTTCCACTTCACGACTCAAATAACCGCGCACGATTTGACGATCGTCGGAGGGAATTTTTCGATCCCCCACCACCTGATACGGCTCGCAACCTTTGCCGGTCACAATCACGGTATCGCCTTCACGCGCAACAGCCAACGCCACACGAATCGCTTCTCGTCGATCCGGAATAATCCAAAAATTTTCGCCCTCTTTTCGCGGAATTCCTTTTTTTACCTCCCCCATAATCTGCAACGGATCCTCAGTGTACGGATCGTCGTCGGTGAGCACGATCCAATCCGCATAACGATGCACAATTTCGCCCATGATCGGGCGCTTGCTGCGATCCCGATCCCCTGTCGCGCCAAACACCACCATCAATCGTTTCGACGTGAGCGGACGAAACATGGCCAACATTTTTTCCAACGAATCCGGCGCATGCGCATAATCCACAATCACTCCATATTTTTGCCCTTCACGAATGGGCTCCATGCGTCCGGGCACAGGAGCGGCTTTTTCCAACGCCCGCTTAATAATCGGCAAATTAATCTGTAAGGCCACAGCCACCGTAGCCGCGGCCAACGCATTTTCGATATTGAATTGTCCGGGTAACGGCAACGTGATTTCCGCACGGTCATTCGGAACTCGAAACGTGAACGTACTCGAATCCGCCCGCAACGTGATGTCCGACGCGCAAAACGAACCCTTGGTAATCCCATACAAAAACGTACGATCCGCCACAAATTTCTGAAAATACGTCACACTCGGATCCTCGGCATTGAGAATGGAAACTTTGGGAATATTCGGTTTGCGTTTGGAATAATTGAGGGAGTTAAAAAGCTTGCCTTTTGCCTTTAAATAGGCCTCAGCCGTCATATGATAATCGAGATGGTCGTGCGTCACATTCGTGGAAATCGCAATGTCGATGGACACACCCCACAACCGCGATTGATCCAGCGCGTGCGAAGTCACTTCCACAACCGCGTACTGACAACCCTGATCTGCCATAAGCCGCAAATAACGTTGAAGTTTAAACGGTGGCAACGTGGTCATCTTCGCCTCATTCGGCCACAATTCTTCATCAATACGAAAATCCGCAGTGGTCAAAAAACCCACCTTATGCCCGGCTTCGCGCAAAATCTCAGAAATAAGATGCACCGTCGTGGTTTTGCCATTCGTGCCGGTCACGCCAATCACCGTCATGCGATCCCCGGGAAAACGGTAATACAGCGCCGCCAAAATCGCCATGGTCTTGTGATAAAGCAGGCGAAGGGGGTGATGTTGCGGGATCTTTTTCTTGAGAGAATCGAGCATGGGAAAATTAATTATTGATCGTGAGCCATTTTCATTATCGCCATCATATCTTTCTCAATCTGCTTTTTCAACGCCTCCTGCGACACGAACGTACGAATACCGCGAATCCGCTTCAAAACCTCAACCCTCACCTCCCCGTCGACTTTTTCTCCTGAGAATCCAACGAGATGAATCTCAACGGTAGACTCTTTTTCATCAAATGTGGGACGCGGACCAAAATGCATGCCGCCATAAAAAAAAGTTCCATTCACCTGCGCCTTTACGACATACACTCCCGAAGCGCACTCACGAAGCGAAGCGGAGTGAGCTTTCTTCGCATTTTTCCCAGCGAAGGGAATTTTGTTCTTAGTATCCATTTCAAGATCTAAGCGAAGATTAAGCGTTGGAAAACCAATCGTTCGCCCTCGCCCATGACCGGAGATGACTTGACCTGAAAAGATTGACAAAGGCAATAATTTTACATAAAATATTAAAACGGCACTATTATATAGGATTTAAATTTTTTAAACATTAAAGATGGCAAAAGAACTGACTTGGGAACCCCATAAAAGACCTCAGGAAACTCGAGAAAAAAGGGAAGCCAAAGATAAAAAGAAAGAAGCTGCCAGACGTGGACCAGGGGAAAAAGCGGATGAAATAAAACGAGAATTTGTATTCACGGAAATGGATAAGAAAAAACACGCTATAGGAATATTAATTGCCGACGCTACAGGACAAAACATTCCTCTATCTAAAGTAGTAGTTCCCCTTGATAAAGGTGGAAACTTTGACTTTAACATCATAACATTGCCACATCCTTACGATAACGAACGTGCCGTAACAGGCCCTAAGGATCTCCGCGCTATGATGAAAATATTCAGGGATCAGGGATTAACCTGTATTGAAGTCGTCGACCCCAACAATAAAAACCTTTAAACACTCAACCCCACCACCAGCCACCACAAATACGCGAGGTCGTTTTTGAAAAACGGAACGTCAAATAAACCGTGCGTAAGAATCGTAATCATCATGGCCAAACCGACTAGGCGCAACGCTCGTTTCCACACCGCCGTATCACTACTCCTTGTGCACTCACCCAGCGCCACGGCCACATCCACGCTCATCCCACTCTTGCACGCCACGCTCGCTTCCGCACGCTCGCCTTTTCGCCTCCCAAAAAACACCACCATCAACAACCACGCCATGGCCAATACTCCAAAAATCCCGGTATTCAACCAAAACGCCAACCCCAAATTGTGCGGATGAAGCATCACCCACTCGTACGGCGCATGGCCCAAAATCGTCGGAGCATTCAGTGCGTATTGAACCTGAAATTGCCCCAATCCAATCCCTGCCACCGGATGCGATTGGATCAAACCCCACGCCACTCGATACACTTCGATTCGAACACTGCTCGACGTTCGCGCATCAAAATCCAAAAACGACTGAAATTTAGCCGTGTTCATTTGCGTGACAAAAAATCCGGTGACCACGACAAAAGCGCCCAAACACGCCACAATTTTAAATTTTCGCGAAATCGTGGAAGAAAACAATCCGTAAAATGCCGTGCCCACAAAAAACGCAATAAACGCCGCGTACGATTGCGTACCCCAAAACGCGACGGCCATGACAAAAAACAAAATCAACCAGAATAAAACTTTTTTTGTTGAACAAAATATTTGTACAATATGCCCCGCGCACATCACTAAAATCGGACCCAAATACAGTGCCAAATAATTGGCGGACTCAAACGGGCCGGACGCACGACCATCCCATGTGGTAAAACTTCCCGTCACCATCTGATAAATCGCCCACAATGACAACCCGAAACCGGACAACGCCAACGCCACTAGCATGCGCTTTTTATCCTTTCCAGTCCACGGCACAAATCGAATCATGGCAAAGTAAAAAATCGGCATCAAAATCCACCCCTTCAATACCCCAAACGCGACAAGTTGACTCCCCACAATCGTGCCATCGATCGCGACCGTGGTTTTCGGCACAATGAAGGTCGAAAAAATCGCAGCCCCAACAAACAACAAAATCGGCCAAAACATAGACTTTAATCCCTGTTTTTTAAGGTTAAAAAATGCTTCTTTTAAACTTCGCGGTCGTACAAAAAAAATCACGCCCACCATCAGCGTCAGCGCAACCAAAACTTCCAACAACGTGGTCGGCACTCCCCCAACCGAAAACCGCACGAGATACAGCGGAAAAAAGAGTGGCAAAATCGAAACCCAAATCAAAAACCATTTTTTCATACCCGCATTTTCGCACGAACACGCACGCAGCGCTAGCGAAGTGCGCTCCCCGCATTCTCTTCTATTTCCCACTTCTTATCTCGTTCATTTTCTTTTAACATTTTTGTAATGGCAAAATTATTATCTTAAGTTCCGTCCTGACAAGCAAAAAATCTCCCTCGGAAAAGTGTGCACGTGCACACTTTTTGCCACGATTTTTGGCTCAAATAAGCCATTTTGATTTTTAAAAATCATCCACGAAAAACTTAACAAACGACGCAAAGACCTCCCCAAAACAAAATTCCTGTCTGGAAAATCCTCAAACTCCCTACGCTTCATGCGCCCCTTTCGCCAAATCCCTCAACACCGCTTCGGGATCCGCGGCCTTGGTCACCCCGGACGCCAACAATACGCCGGACGCACCGAGCATGATCGCAATTTCGATGTCTTTTGAATTTTTCACGCCCGCTCCCACCAATACGCGCCCGCGACCAATCAAATCCACTGCCACCTGAATAATCTCAGGCTTTGCCGTAGCTACTGAGATGTCTCCCCCAATCAATTCCGGCGGCTCGACCGCCACAAAATCAGGCCCAAACCCCGCAATCACCGCGCCCTCCTCAGGATCCTGCGCACACGCCACCACCACCAACCCCACCTCTTTTGCCCGCTGAATCGACAACTTCAACACCTCCAGCGACAACCGATGCTCGGAATGATTGAGCAATGTTCCAAACGCGCCCGACACCTTCACGGCCTCAGCCAAAATATGGCCGGTATAAGAACCGAAATGCACCAAATCCAAATGCTGAGCAAAAACCGGAATCTTGACCGCAGACGCCACTCGAAAAATATCCGTGGACTGCACGGCAACAGCCATCGAAACGCCGGTTTCGAGGCTCACCTTCTCGTGAAGTTGCGCCAACTCGACCGCTTTCGCGCCCATCGCAGACTCGTAGGTTTTAAAGTTGGTGAGAATCAAAGGAAGTTTCATCGCACCCACCTTATCAGACCCTCCAAGTTTTTTCACTTCAACACCATTGCAATAGTTTTTTATTTATGGTAGAATTAATAGATTTTAAAAAATCAAATTAAAAACTAAAACCAAAAACTATGAATTTCCTCAAGGGATTCACAACCAATTTCTGCCAAGCTTTATTTGCTGAAAGCGACATCAAGCCGAAGAGGCTGGTGGGGAAAGTGGAGAATGTTCGGGAAGATAGCCCACCTCCTGGCGAGAAAAAAGAGACAAAAGAAGCCAATATCCTCGCAGTAGAGAATGAGAAAAAAGATCTCGACAAAAAAAGAAGTGCGACCGAAGATGCTTTCCCTGGAGACAAAGCTTTTCTTGAAATCCAAAAAACCTTCGACGAACTGAATCAAACTTTAACAGCCCTTGCAAAAAGTGGTGACGAACTAACCGTGGACAAAGCCAAACAATTTGCCGAACAAAAAAACGAAGCCATACAAAAACTCAGTCAAAAACTGGAAACTCAAAAACGCGGAGAAGTGTTAAACGATGTGGTTAAACCCGTCAAACTTCCGCCTGAAAAAATCAAAGGCCGATGGATGGACGAAATTGCAACAGATTATGGCATGACCGTCGACGAACTCAAAGACCTCAATGTCAGATTAAGCAACCAATATAAAACCTCCTTCCACCTCACCAATTACAAAAATAAGGGGAGATTTTACTGTGATGAAACCGATGATATTTATGTCCCAAAAACAAACTGGGATAAAGAAGAAGAAAAGACAAAAAAAATCATTGAAACAGAACGAGCCGAATCCGGAGTCCAAAGCGCCCCCGAAGCGTACAACGCTGAAATCAAACAAAAAGAAATTCAATCCCAGGCCTCAGACAAAAAAATCGCCGAAGATATCAACCAACACAATGAAAAACTCACGGATCGTTCCGCTCGCCTTCCCGACTTCCTCAGCACCGGACTTTTTCATGGGGAAATAAATAAAGCCGATACTTGGGCTGAAGTTTTGACCCGCACCTTACGTGACCAAAACAATGATGCCAATCGAGTCATCAATGTCATTGGCGAACGATTCCATTGGACTCCGGTTCAATTTCGGGAAGTCATTCGTCGCGGAGCCAATAACAGTCTTTCTTTCCGCAATTTAACCCAAGAAAAATACGGAGTTGGACCCAAAAAATTCTTTACAGATTATGAAGCCGCACGCGCTGAAAAAAACAGTCATAAAAAAGAAATAGGAGAATTTGATAGAAAAATAGATGCAGAGAAAGGCGACATCGATGCTTTATTCACCGGAGAACTAAAAAATCTTATCAGCGAGAAATATCGACCTGACCAAGCCGAAGCAATTCTTGCCCCTTATCGCCAAAAACCGGAAGAAAGTTATAAAGAATGGAATGATCGAATTAAAGATTTAGCTGAAAAATTACCAACAAAATATGAAAAAGAAGTATTGGTCCCAAAACTCACCAGAGCATTAAGTCCAATTCTCCCCTTGGAAGCCCAGAAAAAAGAATTAGAAGCCAAGCAAGCCGCGGCTGTTGATCAATGTGCGGAAAAAGAAAGCTTTATGGCTTCCTGCACCGAACTTTTCAACGCCATGGATGCCATGCAAAAAGGTGTGGAGTTGAAAGGATCCAGTGCTCATGAAAAACTCACCGCAGAAAAAACAGAAGCAAAAATCGTTGCTTTACCGAATAGCACTTACATCGAAAGCCTTTACGATTTCTCTTCCGTGGTTGCCGGGAAACCAAAAGCGGTCGTCGGAGGCGAAGCCGTCGAACCGATCGGCATCGGACGTGCAACCATTGTCCCTGTCCAAAACGTTTTCCAAGAGTTAGGCGTATCAAACTCCAAAGTCAGAAAAATGGATGGTGCGTTTGTATTAAAACTCATGGCCGATATGTATGGAATGGATTTATTGATCCGCCAAGGAAATATTGCCAAACCGTCATCCACTGACAAACGACTCTATCTCGCCTCTTTACCAACGGATTTCAACAAAGAGAATAAAGCTCTCCAAAAAATCGCCGAATCCGTCAAGGTTAATCAAGAAGATGCCACCCTTACCTTTAATGAAGAAGCGGCCTTTGCGACACGGCTCTCCGCTATGGCTAAAAAACCGGACTTATATAATAAGGAACTCCTTTCGAGCGCCTTCTCTTCCATTGACGAAGATTCCAACGTCACCTCTGCCCAAATCGATGACGGGAAAGCTCTCATTTATAAAAAAACGGGATTGCTCAGTCGTCGTATGGACCCTCAAGCTGCCATGGAACGCATCCTCGATAAACACACAACAATCAACCCGGACACAGCCATTGCCACCATTGATTACACTCCCATCCAAGGAGAACTTCAAAACTATCTTGACCAAGGGATTGCCAAAAGTTTTATGGATCCCAACCTTAATATAGTGGAAGCGCTTCAAAACACCCGCGGAGTTAACATCACCAACGCGCACGCCAACGCCATTTTAACCGCTCAAGAAGATATTTTATTGCTTGCAAAAGAGGGAGAAAAAGAATTACGAACTTTTGAAAAAGCGGAAAAGAAAGGCGAGAAAGAAGACGCCGAAGCTTCCCATAAAGCCCTGGATGAAATTTACAAAAAAATCACAGCTAAAAAACTGGCCATCAAAGACATCTTGGAAAAGCAACCAACCCCGGAGAACAACTACATCAGCCAACTCCAAAAACAACTCAAATTGGAAGATGGAAAAGCTCTCACCCTCAGACAAAAACGCTTCATCCAAAACGGATATGCCATTGAGGGAGAAAAAGGAACCCTGGTTAAAGGAGTCGAACGCAAACAAGCTATTTTGGAATCTTATAAAGAAGACAAAGTCATTTATCCCATCCTTGTCCAACTCATGGAAGCCGACAAAAATGGGGTGCTTTCCGGTTCGGATTTGGAAGACGCGGCCATCCTCATTCACAAAGCGCTCGAAAACGATATTACTTGGATGTCCCAACAACAACTCCAAGATAAATTAACCGCACAAAAAACCCCAAAAACCCCGGAAGAAATCTCCTTGGCCGTTGCCGGACAAGCCATGCTCACTCATAAAGGAAAATTTGATGGGATGCGCTTGGGTGGAGGAGTATCCGTCCCCTTACCAAAAGGATTCAGTGTCCAATTGGGCATCGGAGCAGGCGTTTCAGATAGCAAAGGATTGGAAGCAGGTGGAGGTATCGGGCTTTCAAAAGCCGTTCAAGCCGCGGATTGGTTGGTACTCACAACCACGGTCTCCGTTGGAGCCGGAGTCAGTAGTAATGGACTCAATGCCGGAGCCACGGTGAGCGAAACCGGTATCGCCGATGCGGGAAAAGTCATTTTCTATGCCGGAGCAAGCACCGGAGTTGGATTCTCGGAATCAGGTCTCACTTTAGGGTGGGGCGTGCATGGAGGAGGCAAATACGATGTTCGCGAACACATTCAAGACGTACGTCGAAGAGGCGGCGTCGCGGCCTTAAAAACAGAAATCGACAGTAAAGCCAAAACCGTCGAAGAAAAAGCCGCTCTCATCGCTCAAATACCGGAATTCCGTTCCATTGCAACAGATCCTAAATTCACTCTCGCTCCCAAAAACGTACAAGCCGCCATTCTCAACGACATGTTCAACACCTACGCCTCAGAAATGCAAAATGCCAGTGAAGCGGATGCGGGAGTTTTCCCTCTCACCGGAATTCATGTGGTCATGATCGGCCCCATCCCTCTTCCGTTGATCAGTTTTGCGTTTAGAGGAAGAGCCAAAGTTTATCCCATGACCAAAAATGGAGGAAGCTGGGCCGAACTTTCCGCTGAGTCACATCAAGACGCAGAAAAAGCACTCAGGCAACAATTGGGAGCCTTTGGAGGCGCTGAAATAGCAACCCCGTTGAATGCAGGAGATTTCATCAAACTCACCCCCATTGAACTCGCCTACAATGAAGCAGGCCAATTGGGAGTGCTTCCTCAAAAATCGGAAAGCATTGTAAAAGCCGGAGACATCGCCAATCAACGTCTCGGAGCCCTCGATAAAGAAATGAAAAAAAGCGGCATGGAATTAACCCCCGTGAACTCAGGGGATGCCGCCGGTCTTTTAAAACTTTCCATCCACAATGTTCAAGGGGATGTCCAAGTTATCATGGATCCTTCCATGAAAAACACCGCCCTCATTGGTGGGAAAAACCCGAGCGAAATTTATTTGGCCGCCAACACGCTTTACGGCGATCTCATTATTCAACGACAAGAATTCAATCTGACGCGTAAACCAAATACCGAATGGACTCATTATCGAAAAACCGTGATCACCATCAAGGCAAACCCACGGGCAGGCCGCAACTTCAACACGTTCAATCGTGAAGGCGCCGGATCCATTGAATTCCGAGATGACAGCAAACTCTCCGTGGATTCTCGAGGAATTAAAGGTGGAAAAATTCTTGAGAATCGCCCGCAAGGCATGGTTTTGACTATGGAACAATTCAAAGCAAACCGCGATGCGATTCTGGCTCAAACCGGCGTATCGAAAGAAATTCTCGAAGCCGACCTCGTGGCTACGGAAGCGGTCATTGGAAAAGCAACCGCTGAAAGTCGAGACGCTTTGGAAACAACACGTCTCAGCGACTTTGCAAAAGGATTCTTTAATACAAATCGACCGCTCTGTTATAAAGCCACCACTGAAACCCCGGATATGGGAGAAAACAACAAACCCCTTATCGATAAGTTAAATGCCTCTTATAAAGCGCGTTACAAAAAAGAAGCCACACCCTTAGAAGTCAGCTTCATCTTGGGAGTTGTTCGTCGCGAAACGTTCTTGAAAATTCCGGCCAATGAAAAACCGGCATTTGCAAGACGTCATCGAGAATTCTTCCAAAAAACATTGACTGCGGAATTGGGGGATGCCGGAGCAGCCTCTCGAATTTTGGCAAACATGAACATCGGGGATCTCGATCTCAATCGAACCTACTCCCTCAAAACAAATGCAACCCTTTCAACGGTTGTTGGCAGAGACCTGATAAAAGGGATGCGCAGGAATGTCATCCAAGGAACCGACGCCAAATTGGTCAGTTTTGTGGATTACACCCAAGATCAAGAAATGCGTGCTTTATTGCTTCAAAACGATTGGGAAAAAATAAAAAACGCCGAAGCCGATCCATTTTTACACACGCCGCTTGCACTCAATGTGTATCAAAACTACCTCTGGCTCAAAGGCCCGGAAGCCAAAAAGGCAATGGATGAAATTCACGCCAATCCCTCTTTAGCAAAAACGGGGACAGAAATTCAAAAAGCCACCTATCGAGATTTCAATATCATTGTAAAACAATTCCATGCGGCTCAACTCTCTATAAAACCCGATCAACAAACCGTGATGATTTCCAATTATCGTGGAGAATCCATGGCTTTCACTTTTGACACAAAAGTGGTGGTCGGAGCCAATCAAGATTGTGCCAACCCAACTATTTATATTGAACCCAACCTGAGCCCGGTTCCCGTGAGCGGAGCCACAAAAACCAGCATCCAAGAACGCAGTGACTACATGGTTCATGTGCCAGTCTTAGAAATCTTTGCCGGAGGAACCGCCACAACGCTCGCACCAGAAAAGCAAAAGCTGGAAGGAGGAGACCCAAGTATAGAAAATAATGAAACCCCGGGAGGCGACCCCGAACCCGCCCCATCCAACCCAGACCCAGGCACCCACGGAAATAACCCCGGGCACCCGTAAACCAAACGATTAAAGATTTAAAACACATTTATTTATTTTAAAATCATCTTTGACCTCTATCTATGAAAAAATCAATTCGTTTCGGGCTTAAATGTTCGGCCCTAATCCTTGGGATCATCCTGGGAATTCAAATGGGACCATCCCCTCTGGTGCAAGCCTTAACCTTTACCAGCCCTTCGTGGGGTGGGGGGATAGCCACACCTACTATGAAAAGCGTTACGGAAATGGGCTCTATTTCAGGTTACGTCCCCACTCATTCCGGAGCCACTACCGATTATTCGGATGCGAGTTGCGGCCCAGCTTACCATTACTTCAAATTTTATCTTTATGACGGTAATCCGGAAGATGAAACCTATGATGGTTATTATGCGGAAATTGAAAAATACCGCATCAATTTACACACCGATTTTGTAGAGAACGTCGATCTCGATTCCCTCACATGCTCCACCCCGTTTTCTGATGATAGTGGCGATATTATTTATATCGATTGTGACGATGACAGTTATACAAAAACAACAGGCGGATATCATTTAACCGTGACCACTAATCTTACAATGAGCCGAGATGGAACCGCGAGTATTTTATGGACCTATTCTTCTCCGGATGGAGCCGAGCCTACCCTTCCTTATGTAGCCACGATTGATGGTTATTTAAATTATTATTATGAAATCGTTGGATTCGAACCCAATGACGATGTTCGAAACGGAGACACTGCAACCACGGATGCGGAAATCTTCTGGACAACGTACGGGATCAATATTGAACGAGACGGCTCATGGACTCCCTCGGAATTGGCGGATGACGCAGACATCGGGTATGACAATCATGCTTGGTACACGGACGGAGACACTGCAGTCACAAACTATGAAGATTGCGACGAATGCAATGACCTCACCATCACCTCCCCCACTGAAATCACGGCCGAAAACGCCGACAATGTCACTGCCATCACCATCGCACCGGAAGATCAAGACGGCGACACATGGGACGGCTCTTACGAATACGCGGGATATGAAAGCGACGGGACCACAGTATCGAGCTGCACATTCACGACTTCCACTTATTACGCATCCCAAGGCTGGGGCTCCAATCCGCTCAATACCGACTACGAAACCGTTTACGTTTACAATTGTGGAGTCGGAGACATCATCACCGTAAAAGAAGTCGATTACGAAGATGCTTGTTCAGCCGAACTTTTCATTGAAGACGCTTGCGCCTCCCTCAAAATCACCTCCCCCACCACCCTCACGTATGAGGATATGGAAGGCGGCGATATCCAAATCACGATTCAATCCACGGACGAAAGCGGAGCCACATGGTCCGGCGAATACACCTACACCGCGACCAAAGCGGATGGAACGCCGGCAGACGGAACCTTCAGTTGGTCCTCAATTTTAGCCGGATTATCAGGAGAAAATCCCTACACTACAACCCGCACCACCGTCTACTACGGCGGCGGGGATGCCGGTGACATCATCACTGTAACAGACACCGCTTATCCGGACGTTTGTTATGACTCCATTGCTTCCACCGTCCCCTATTGCGGAGACGGATTATTGGATTCCAACGGACTCGACAACCGCACCGGCACCGAAGATGACGAAGCCTGCGACGACGGCAACACCGCCGACGGCGACGGCTGTTCCTCCACTTGTCAATTAGAAGCTGTTGAAGCGTGCGCCACGCTCGAAATCACAGATCCGACCGTCATCACGTATGAAGACATGATAAGCGGAGAAGATATTCCGGTCACCATTCAATCCACCTCCACCGATGGAGGAACTTGGACCGGCGAATACACCTACACCGCCACTCAAGTCGATGGAATTACCGAAGCGAATGGAACATTCAGCACCTCTTCTTGGTTTGCGGGAACATGGTTAGGATCCAATCCTTACACCACCACCGCCATCTCGGTCTATTATGGCGGAGGCGATCCGGGCGACATGATTTTTGTCCAGGAAACAAGTTCTCCGACAGGAGTTTGTTACGATTCCCTCTCTTCCATGCTCACCGAAGAACCTTATTGCGCAAGTCTCACAACTTCTCCAACCAGCATCACAGTCGATCAACTCACAGGAATCACACCCATCACTCTCACGGATGTGGATCAAGACGGAGCACCTTGGACCGGGACTTACACCGTATCCAGCACCAATGCCGATGCCACGGCCACAGGTTCTTGTAAATTTACTGAAACCATCGACGGCACAGGCATCGATACATTGACCACCTCGGCCTCCATCGTTTACGTCTACGGATGCACCAGTGGAGACACCATCACGATAGTAGAAACCACTTATCCGGCAACATGTAACGCCACCTTGGCCACCGGAACCATACCGGCGCCTTACTGCGGCGACGGCGTTCTCGATCTAGATGGCGCAGACAATACAGTCGGCACCGCAGATGACGAAGTTTGCGATGACGGCAACAACGTCGATGGCGACACCTGTTCCGCGAATTGCCAACTCGAAACAATCACAAGTGTTTGTACCGATCTTTCCATCATTCCGGGAAGCACTTCAGCCACTCAAGTCGTATTTACCATTACCCCCACTCCTAGCACTTATGTCAGCACTTGGATTTGGACCACAACTAATGCAAGTGGCCAATTCACAGCCGATGAAGGACTCACCATTGGAAACACAATCACTTCCGGCGATCTTTCCGTGGAATACCATGGAGCCGTTGACGATGTCATCACCGTTAAAGACACCAATGCCGCATACAGCTCCGTTTGTTCCGCAACCGCCAATATAACCGGTGGCGGTAGCGGTGACGGCGACGATGGCGGAGGCAGTAGTGATGGAGGCGGCGGCGGAACCACCTATTGCGGAGATGGAATTATAAATAATCCTCCTTATTACGATTACAACAGCTACGGCACATGGGAAGAATGCGACGACGGCAATTCCATCAACGACGACGGATGTTCCAACGTCTGTCAGGTTGAAGACGTTTGCGCAGACATGGACGTCACCGAACCCACAACCGACACTCTTGAAAAAAAGGAGGGAGACATCGTTACTTTTAAGGTTCAAGCCTATTACTACAACAACGAAGAAGACGATGAAAAAACACCGTGGACCGATGATCCCTACACATGGACTTCAAACGACCCCACCGGAACGTTCACCACAACAACAAACACCAGCACCGACGATGGGACCACTGAAACCCTCGACACCTACGAAACCGAAATTACTTACAAAGTCGGCACCAACCCGGACGCCGACATCGCAGTGAACGTGGATTCCTACTCCGCTTGCAGCGCCGATTTTTCCATCCAACATCCAAGCCTCACGCTTTCGGATACCTTGGAAAAATTTGTATACACCTACAACTTTGGATTCTTTGCCGTGGACAACACGAGCATCAATGGAAACTCGTTTAAATCCGACACTACCGAAGGCGTTGAAGGAGATGCTCCTGTCTACGCCCACGATTTCGATTACACCTTCTACACCATTGCCTACACCCCGGACCCGACACATAGATCCGAAATCAAAATCACGGACACAATCGCCGATGGAATTAAAGGTTTATATAACGATGGAATAACAGCTCCTTCGCCAAACTCTTCAATCGATTACTACACCGCAATCGGAGACGACCCCATGCCGGTCCGATGTTGGGTGGATGGGAATACAACAACAGGAGAAGACTGTGGACTTCCGGTTGGCACCTATCGCCCTTTCAGTGTTCAATACGATGATGAACTCAAAACAAAAATTGAAAACTGCGATACCCCGGCCTCAGATGGGTCGCTCAAAGACGATGGAACTTCCCGCACCATTAAAGATGAAGGCACCACGTGCTTCTCCGGAGACATCGGCACTTCCGATGGTGTGACTTTAAAAAATCTCAACAACACATTAAAAACCACGGATGCCATCACCGGCGAAACCAAATATTACCGCGTCGCCATCCGTTATTTGGGTCGCGTTGACAATGGAGGGTTTGAATGCGCAAGCGAAGCCATGAAAACAGTGGCCTGCCCGGTGGTCGGTCTTACCAACACGGCAAAAGCCGACGGTCGACTCGAAGCCAGCACCACGATAACCATCATTTGCCCTTATTTCCTGACCCGCAACGCCGGAGACGTCTACCTTGAGGAAGAACTTTCTCAAAGTTACGACATTTCCTGCTACTACCCCCAAGACCGCAACAGCGACGGTTTGGTCTTTCTCAGTAAAATATTTGAAGGGATCACCAGCTCCTGCGATACCCCAGACAATAACAGCACCGTGGGCCGCTTCTCCAGCTACATTTGTGAAATGCTTTCAGATGTGGAGACGGTCACCACTTGGAGCAAAGCCACGATTCAAGAAATTCAAAACGCCAATATCGCGGCCATCACACCCTACGAGGACAACCTAAACACAGACGACGCCGACAGCTACACTGTCAAAAATTTCGAAGATCTCAGCGCTATTCACGGCGTTGTCCAATCCAATGAAAAACAAAACGTGTACAAAGTCACGGGAAAAGATCTCATTTTCGATCTCGGAATCAACCGCATCCCAAGTGGCGCGTACACCTTTATTGTGGAAGACGGGGATCTCATCATCAACAGCAATATCGAATATCTTGGAGGAGATTCCTTTAACATGGACACCGTCACAGACCTCAGTAGCATCCCTTCCATTGCCTTCATTGTTTTGGGCGGAGATGTTTACGTTGAAAACAATGTCACGGAAATGGTGGGCGTGTACTACATCGAAGCGCGCGACGGGAAAGGAGGAAATCTCACCGGTCGATGGACCGACCCCTTCACCAAACTCGTCATCCGCGGATCCGTTTACGGCAACATTGAATCCTTGCTCCAAAACCGCACCTACGCAGGTCCGGCCAACTACGATCAAGGAAACGTGGTGCTCCGTTACGACGAACGCGTGCTCTTGAACACACCTCCGGGTCTCGAGGAATTCGTGGATGTGCAAAGCGAGGAAGTGGCACGATAGTCACGGAGCGAAGCGAAGTGACTTTCCCCCTACTTCTCAACGCACTCCACTACGTTTCATGCGCGGCGTCAGCGAAGTGCGCTCTACCGCACCCTGCATCCCATCCGGCGCAGCGAGTGTACTTTAAGAAAAATGCCCCATTTTCAGTCGCACGATGAACCTTCAACAATTGTATTCACGGCGACAAACAATGCCTGTCCGCATAATTTTGATCTATCAGATGCGCAATTTGGTGATGCTCTCGGCATAAGGGAGCCATATAACGAGGATCGTGCGTATGCGCGAGCGCGAATCGTTGCGAATGATGAATGATTTGCGCGGTTTTTCGACACGTCGAAATGGAACACTTTTGACCAAATTCTTGTTTAAGAATGGCTTTCACACGAACAGGAATATAGCGAGAAGTGGTGGGTTGAGCCTGAGTCTCTTGCGCAATCATCTCTTTTTCCTGCTCGATTTTCTCTTTTCGTTGTTTTAGAAGTTCCAAAAGGATTTTATTCACGTCGTGCCCTTGCGCATGGAGGCGGTTAAGCTCGGCAATAACTTCGTCGGAAAGGGAAAAAGAAAGCTCACTCCGCTGCGCTCCGTGAGTGTTGTGCACGTGCACACTTTTTAACTCAAATTGTGGCTTATTTAAGCCATTTCGATTTTCAAAATCGCACCCTTTTGCATAGCATTTTTCATCCCTCACTAAGGTCTCCACTGCCGCGCAAGAAAGTTTTTTAATTTTCCCCGCCAGCTCCTTTTCATTCTCTGCCGTTGCAATCGAAGCCACCCGAATCAATTTATTTACGCTCACGCGCCCTTGCTCCAATAAATTCTTCAAAATCGGTTTATCCTCAAATCGCTTCTCGAGATGAAGCACTCGCCGCACCTGCATTTCGGACAAGCCCGCCCATTTGGCCGCAAATTCAAAAATACTCGAACACCCGCGTTTTTCATAAAGTCGCCGCCGATCCACCTCAGGCAAAAGCCCAATAAATCGCCTGCGCCACAGCAGTGCTTGCTTGCCAAATTGATCGCAAAGTCGCAGTAATTTTTCATCCGAAATTTTCGCAAGTGAATTTTCCATAAATAACAGATTAAATTGACGTTTAAATTCTACCAAAAATCGCCTCAAAAAGTCACGACAAAAACACTCATTTTGTATGGCGAAAAAGCTAAGAATATTGTAGGGTGAGTATATCCTCACTGCGCAAACTGAGCTAACATTAAATCGTGTTTTTCTAATATTTATATATAATAAACTTAACATTTAACCAAAATCCCTATGGAACAAAAAAAAAGTGTATGGACAATTATTCTCGCCATCATCATCACAGCAATCATTGCCGGCGGCGGAGTATACCTATGGCAAAATCAACCCGCTAACGAGCCAATCTCTTATTCAACGGCAGAAGTATCAACCGTTTCGACAGGAACAAGATTATTTGATTGGACAGTGGAAGGATTAGAAAACATGGCTTTAGAATGTGGTTCCGAACACACAGAAGGATATTTTAAAAATCTGGTAGAAACTTACAAAGACACGTCATTAATTCATTACGCGTTTGAGTATAACGGCGAGAGTCAAAACCCAACCGCTTGGGGCATTTCACTATTACCCAATTTAATGGGTTATTCGTCTTTAGATGAATTCCAAAACGACTTCAATGTTTGCGCAGTGGGAGGCCTTTATCCAACAAGAATGAATGGAGATTGGCTTTTATTCGAAAGTTCATGCGGATCAGGATATTCGGATGATTCGGGGCTTCCTATCGGATGTGACGAAGTTAAAAAGGTTGTTGAACCAACAATCGAGTTCAATTAAAATTTAAAATTTCCCTTGTCTCCTTCTTCCCCCAACATCGTCCTCCTCTTCGGCGACGACCCGTTCCGCATCAAGGAAAAACTCGATGCGTGGAAAATCGCGTTTGTCCAAAAATACGGAGGCGACATCAATCTCGACGAGCTCGACGGCGAAACCCCGATCGACAATATTTTGCGTGCCACCGAAGCCATGCCGTTTTTAGGAGAAAGACGCCTCGTGATTGTCAAAAATCTTTTTCAAGGCCAGGACAAAGACGCGCTCAAAAAATTCGCGGAAAACATTGAAAAAACTCCGGAAACCTGCACCCTGATTTTAGTGGAAGAAAAAGCTCCGGACGAACGCACCACGCTCTTTAAAAAACTTCAAAAAATCGCACGATTGGAAGATTGCAAACCTCTCACCGGCGCTTTGCTCACCGAATGGATTCAAAAAAAAGCCCTCGAACACGGAGGTCACATCGACGCCCCAAATGCCTTATACCTCAGCCAAATCACCGAAGGCGACATGTTCACGCTCGACAATGAAATTCAAAAACTCGCCTCCTATTGTAGCCCCAATCCCATCACGCGTGCCGCGATCGACGAACTCGTGCAAGGCAGTCTGTCCCCTTCCATTTTTCGCCTCACCGATTCTCTAGGCCAAAAACGCGCCAAAGACGCGATCGAAACGTTTCATCAACTCGTAAAAAGGGGAGAAGAAATTCCAGGAATTTTTGGCATGCTGGTGAGACAAATTCGCCTCATCCTTCAAATTCTCGACGCCCAAAAAACCACCAAATCCGCGTCCGGCATTGCCGCCAAGCTCAAACAAAACCCCTACGCAGTTTCGCAAATTTTACCCGCGTGCCGCAACTTCAACGAAGCCGAACTCAAAACGATTTACGGAAAACTCCTCAAAATCGACCGCGACCTCAAAACCGGCGAAATCCGCTGGTCCACCACCGACCAAACCGAATATTTGCTGGCCATTGAACAGTTTATTATTGAAGTGTGCCAGTCACGAAGCGCAGCGGAGTGACTTTTCCCTTTCCTCTCCGTATTTCAACCACTTCTCAAACGCACTACTTACTTACTTTTTTTCTCCGGCCTACAATCAACACGGATATCAACCGTAGCACCTTCATCATCATCAGTTGGATTGGGTTTATCAGTCTTAGGCATCACTGAAGTAACGCATAAATGCGAGCCTCCTACTTCATTTCCACCCGAATTATTCACCGCCGCGTCTAAAACACATTCAACTTTATTTGATGGAACATGCAAAAATTGAATCACATTTTGCTCAGGTTCAACCGCAGTTGCTGCCGGCATAACAATAACAAACTGTCCGCAATTTGCGTCCACACGCGTCTTTACTGCATCGACCTGTAATTCACCTCTAGCTGAAGCAATAGGATATGCCCCTGCAATATCCGACACATCCAAATTTCTATGAGCACAGGCACCGGATGCGGCTGTAACTGTAGCGGCCAATAAAAGCGATCGTGGTATATTCAATAAAGACATAAAATAAAAATTTATAAATAATAGGAAAAATCATATCACTTAAAAATATTTTGTCAAGAAAAAGGACCGAAAATAAATTTACCCCTGTTCAATTCGTCAAAAAATTATAACGTAGGTTTTCTCCCCCACCACTCCATCGACTTCTCATATGCATCCCCCACTCTGAGCACGCGCCCTTCCTCAAACTGCGGGCCCATAATTTGCAATCCCACCGGCAACCCGGCTTTGGTGAATCCACACGGCACCGACAACCCGGGAATCCCGGCGGTTGAACCAGGAATCGTCAACGCATCCGCCATATACATAGCCAACGGATCGTCCAATTTTTCGCCAACTTTAAACGCAGGATAAGGAGAAGTCGGAGCACAAAGTACATCCACCTTTTCAAACGCTTCATTGAATTCTTGAATGATTTTAGTGCGCACTTTTTGTGCTTTGCGATAATACGCATCGTAATATCCCGCGGACAAAACGTACGTCCCGATCATAATACGACGTTTGATTTCATCCTGAAAACCTTCGCCCCGTTTATGGTAATAATAATCAATCAAAGAGTCTCCTTCGACGTTGGGTTTTGAACCAAATCGAATCCCATCAAATCGCGCCAAATTCGCCGAAAGCTCAGCCGGCATTAAAATATAATACAGCGCAATCGCATACTGGGTCATGGGCAAACTGATTTCCATGATTTTTGCCCCTTGTTTTTCCAAATGACGAATCGCTTCCCACACCAAATCTTTAACCTCAGTTTGTACTCCTTCGGCAAAATATTCCTTAGGCACTCCAATTTTAAGGCCTTTCACATCTCCGGTTAAAAGCGACACATAATCCGGCGCCAAAATCGATGGCATGGTCGTATCTCGAGGATCCGATTTTGCCAACGCTTGCAACACGAATGCCAAATCTTCCACTCGTTTTCCAAACGGCCCCACCGTATCCCACGACGACGCCATGGCCGTAACTCCAAACCGAGACACACGCCCATAAGTCACCTTAAGCGCAGGCACGGAACACAAAGCCCCGGGCTGACGAATCGAGCCTCCGGT
Source organism: Candidatus Gracilibacteria bacterium (assembly GCA_041658685.1). Classification (NCBI taxonomy): domain Bacteria; phylum Candidatus Altimarinota; species Candidatus Altimarinota bacterium. The sequence continues at coordinate 23,253 of JBAZZS010000005.1, forward strand.
ATCGGTCCCGAGCGCATACGTACACAAATCCGCAGACACGGCCGCAGCCGACCCTCCGGACGATCCGCCTGCCACCCGTTCAAGATCCCACGGATTGTGCGTGGGCCCAAAACAAGAATGTTCGGTGGAAGAACCGCACGCGTACTCGTCGAGATTGGTTTTTCCCACCATCACCATCCCCTCTTTTCGCAACAACTCCACGGCTGTCGCATCGTACGGCGGCACAAACGTTTTCTGTCCCGGAGACGCACACGTGGTCAAAACCCCTTTGGTATTGAACAAATCTTTGATCGCGCAGGGCAACCCCTCGAGCAATCCGATTTTTTCTTTTTTCGCAATTTTTTGATCGGTGCGCGCGGCCGATGCCAACGCCTCTTCTTCGGTCACGGTAATAAACGCATTCAATTGAGGATTGTATTTTTTAATCCGTTCCAAACACGACTCTGCCAATTCTTTTGCGGAAAATTTTTGCGCCACAAGCCCATCATGCGCTTCGCGAATCGTTAATGCTGCCAGACACGAAGCGGAGCGAAGTGTCCTAGCATTTTCGTCCCCATGAAATTTTGAAGATATTTTTTGCATAAAAGTTACATAACGGGTTTCACCCGAATTTGATTTTCCTGCACCGGCAACGGCGTGCACTTCAACAACTCCTCCGGATCACAAAAACGCGCCACTTTATCCTCGCGCAACACGTTTTTCAAACCCGTGACCTGAGCGGTGGGCTCCACATTCTCGGTATCCACTTCATTCAAAATATCGATGTACTCAAAAACGCTCGACAACTGTTTGGAAAACTTTTCCACTTCCGCCTCAGTGAGATGCAATCGCGCCAACTTGGCTACATGCCGCACGGTCTGATCCGTAATTTTTACCATAAAAAAGATTTTTTAACTTCATTTACAATATAGGAAAAAGCCCCTATTCCACAATTAAATTTTTAATAATCTTAATCAGAGTCTCTTTTTCTCGAGGATGGCTCTCCGCCACCAACAACGCCAACGCGGTCAACGCATTGTCATTGATTTTTCGTTCTCCGGATTTCTTAAAAAGAAAATCGTTTTTATCCAAAAAATAAACAAACAAAAATGATGCAACACGTTTATTCCCATCCAAAAACGGATGATCTTTAATGATAAAATACAAAAAATGCGAAGCCTTATCTTCAAGCGTAGGATACAATTCTTTTTTGCCAAACGTTTGATATAACCCTTTAATAACCCCTTCAAAACTCCCTCCCCGCTCATGACCAAATAAATCGCTCGCCTCTTTTTTAGTTCTCAATTCTTTTTTAACTTCCGTAACAATTTGACTACAGCGTTCATACGTCAAAACAAATTTAGGTTTTCCACCTTTCTTAAAATGTAATTGCCCCTTATCATATCTATCCAATAACGATAATGTTTTTGCATAACCAGAGAGTAAATTTAAAATCTCCGCTTCTTGCCCAACCAGCAATTTTTTTCGAGATTTTTCTTGCAAAAATAAAACAGCAGTTTGCAATTCATTAAATTTTTCTTGCACTTCTAAAAGACGTTTCTCATTGATCGCATACCCTCGAATCAAGTAATTTTTCAACATTCGGGTCGCCCAAACACGAAATTGCGTGGCTTGTTTTGAATTGATTCGATACCCAACAGAAATAATGGCATCTAAATTATAAAACTGGGTTTTATATATTTTCCCGTCCGCCGCAGTATGTTCCAAAATGGAACGTACTGATTTCTCCTTCAATTCCACGGATTTAAAAATATTGTTTAAATGCTTAGTTATAGCCGGTCTTTGAGTCCCGAAAAGCAAAGCTATTTGATTTTGAGTCAACCATATATTTTCTTTTTCTATCCGTACATTCAACTCCACTTCATTTTTTGAAGTCTTATAAATAAAAATGTCGCCTTTTTGTAAATTATTTTTCTTCATATCGAATATTTTAAAAAAGCCTTCTCAGTATATTTAAATCTCCGGGTTTGATCAAATCTCACAAAAGGGTAAAATGCGAGTATGAACACCACGGCCAATGTCAAAAAAGTCGCTTTTCTCTTTTTCCTCGCCTTCATGGGAACCCATTTATTGGCCACTTTACTGACCTCCAATGGTTACGCGTGGACGATTTTGCCCATTCTCCGAAACAGCCTCGACCTCCCGGCGCTCATGTCCGGAATCCTATACGCCTTCGCGAGCATGAAACTTTATTTTGAAGAAGCGGGTAAAAAAACCGATCTTTTCGACCTCATCGCCGGCATCGTGGGTGGTATTGTATTGATGGCCGCGATTGTGGTGGATTTTTTCATTGATTAACTTTCTCTCATGAAAACCCGCGTGATGGCTTTTGGAACCTTTGAATACTTGCATGCCGGGCATGAAAGTTATCTTAAAAAAGCCGCCGAACTCGGCGAGGAATTGATCGTGGTGGTGGCGCGAGACCAAACCGCGGAAAGCATTCGGGGCTATCAACTCAAACGCAACGAACGCCAACGCCTCAAAGCTGTGGAAGCGCTTCCTTTTGTGACCAAAGCCGTGCTGGGCGATGCCAAAGACAAATACAAAGTGCTCAAAAAATTCCGCCCTTCAATTCTGGCTCTCGGCTACGATCAATTTGTATTCACGCAACAGCTCCCCAAAATTCTCATCAACCTCGCCCTGGACGCCAAAATTATTCGCCTCCCTTCCTATAAACCCGAGATGTACAAAAGCACATTGATACGAGAAAATGAAGGGCCCGACAATTCCGACGAAACATCCAAAATTACCGTTTAGCGCTACTTTGGTTCAACAGCATGCAAAGCTCCCTCACGAGTTCTTTCTTGCCAAACCTGCCAATCTTCAAGCGTAATCATGCCATCGGGCTTTTTTGAACCATTAGGCCCTGCCACATCATCTTTAGAATCCACAAAACAATCTTTATTCATATCAAAAACTCCATATTTCCCTTGGAAACGATCATAAGTTCTTGTGAATAATTGATTCACAAGTAAAAAAGTATTTTTCTTTTCATCTTGCGCTAGCAAAGCTAAAGGATCTTGTGTAACGGGGTCTGTATGCCTTCCTTCAGCGGTTTTACATTGAGATGTTTTCTCCGATTGATCAGCCAAATATTTCAAACCCGCTTTAAGATCAACATTATCAAGACCACGCCACCGGCTAACCCCAAGCGAAACGACAGGTTCCACCCATTCTCCTAAGACATGGATTTTCCCATCTTTATCCGCCGAATCCTTTGAAAAAGATCGCTGCATTTCTCTATCCCCTAAAGTATTGAAAATAATGGCTTCTAATCCATCATGCTGGCGAATAAAAGCGGAAACATCTTCAATACATCCAACCGGAGTTCCTTCTCGATATAAAAAAGGAGCATGATCCTCAAGATAGTATTGCTCATCAAAATCAAATTCGTTAAAACGAATAGCATCTTTGAATCGCTGCGCTTCGCATTCCGCTATCGTCAAAAGATGGGGCGCTTCAACCGCAACAGACATGGGAGTAGTTGGCAGATCCTTTGCTTCAGCAGGACTATTGAAAGCCAGGGCTAAAGCGAGCGGCGCATGAGAGAGCATTATTGATGGATAACGAATTAGATAATATTAAAACATGTATTCGAAATAAAGTCAAACCATTTGTCCCCTCCAGCCATTCGTGGTTCAATATAACCATGATCTCCTCCTCCTCCTTCCGCCGAAGTCTTCATCTTGCCCTCGACAATCTTTTCCGCAATAAATTTCTCACCTTCGGAACCGTACTCGTAATGGCGTTGATTTTATTTATTTTCAACATTATTTTTAGTGTCAATTCGCTCGCACAAAACGCCATTCAAGACCTCAAGGCAAAAGTCGATTTAATCCTTTATCTTGAGGACAACGCGGATTCTTTGCGCGTGAATCAACTTGTCAAAGATCTTGATACATTCCCGGAAACCACAACCGTCACCTACACCTCCAAGGAACAAGCGCTCCAAGATTTTCTTAAAAAATATTCCGAAGAAATGAACCCGTTTTCCACCTACGACCTCGAGAACCCCCTCCCGGCCAGCATCCAAATCATCACGCAATCGCCCGAAGACCACGAAACCATTCTCACCTACTTGGCGCAAGAAGGTTATAACGATCTTCTCCTCGACACCGAGAGTCGCGCGGAAAACGCCCAAATCGTAGACAACCTTTTAAAAGTCACGGATTTCAGCCAAAAAATATTACTCGGCATCGTGATCGCCTTCATTCTCGGCAGTACGCTCATCATCGCCAATGTGATCCAAGTCACGATTTTTCACCGCAAGCGTGAAATTAAAATCATGCGTTTGGTGGGAGCCGGGATCAACTTCATCCGTTCGCCCTTTATGATTGAAGGAGCGATTTACGGGATGAGCAGTGTGGTCCTCAGTTTTGGATTTTTCCTCATATTCGATTCTCTCGTCGACCTTTCCAGCATCACATTTTCAAGTGGAGAAATTCATTACGCTTCCCTGCTCCTTTTCCAAATCGCAGCCGGCCTGTTCTTGGGCGTATTGAGTAGCCTGATCGCCATCAACCATTATCTGAAACAAGACCTTATTTCATGAAGGGAGCCTTCACCACCACCGGAATTATTCTTGGAAAGCGCGATTTCGGAGATCAAGATCGCTTCATCACCGTGCTCACTCAGGACCGCGGAAAAATCACATGCATGGCCAAAGGCATCCGGAAAATTTCCAGCCGCCGCAATCCACCCATCGAACTCCTCAATCGAGTGAATCTTTCATTATGGAAAAGCACGCACCACTATTACCTCACGCAAACCGTGTTGGAAGAACGTTTTGCAGACCTCAAAACCACCATGGATCGTCTCACCTCCGCTCTGTTTCTCGCGGAATTGGTGGAGCGCCTTACCCCGGAAGAAACCCCACTCCCCGAACTTTATCAACGCCTCAACGAAGCCTTATCTCTCATGAGTTTTTATCCGGACCAACACGAACGCATTCGCGTGGCCTCGGTCCTGCAAATCCTCGATCGACTGGGATTCCTTCTCGATTTCCGGAAATGCGGATCCTGTCATAATCTTCTGCCCAAAGAAAACGCATTTCTCGATGAAAAACACTTCAATCTCGAATGTCGTTCTTGCGCTGAAAAAAACTTTGGATTTAAACATGAACTCCCGCTCGACACCTTGAAAATCCTTCATTTTTTACGACAACACCCACTCTTGGCCGTACTACAACTCAAACTCGAAGACTCCCATGTCTTAGCCTTAAACACTCTGGGCCGACTTTTCCTTTCCCAAAATCTGTACGAACCGCTCCGGTGCGAAGCATTTTTGGGAGAATATTAATACGAAAGGGGCACCTACTGTTTTTTTACTGAAACGACCCCATCGACTCTCTCCAATTTAGACAAAAGCTCGGCCAATCGATCGTAATTCAAAATATCCACGGAAAGATCGCGCGTCACCCGACCCCCCTCTTTGGACACCAATGGAAAATCAACAATATTCACGCCCATGCCGGCAATGGCCTCAAAAACATCGCGTAAAACTCCAATGCGATCTTGCGCTTCAATCCGAATTTTAACATGATAATGAACTTCTCCGGCGTGCGCGGTCCAACTCGCGGGCAACAAACGTTCCGAAGGCGCGGTGGTGAGTTGATAACACCCGGCTCGATGCACACGAATCGTTTTCCCTCGCGTCACATACCCCACAATCGGCTGAGGAAAAACCGGCTTGCAACACGCGGACAACGTGATCGGAACATTCGCTTCCCCGGTAATGAGCACCCCCTCTTTCCCTAAAACCACTCCGGCCACTTGCGGGGTATGAGAAGGGGCCCGCTGCAAACATTCACCCAGTAATTCCTGTTCGGAAAAAATCCCGCGAACCACGGTATGAGGGAACAAAGTCCCTTCCCCCACCGTCTCAACAATATGCTCGCGATCCACAAGAGGAAGCACTTTCCCACTCCCGCCATAATGCTCCAACAATCGATACCCGGGCCCTAAAAGAGGCTTATTCAAACGTTTCAATTCTTTATTGATCAATTCTCTCCCCGCCTTGATATTTTTTTCATGATCCATGCTTTTGAACCAAGCCTTAATCTTATTTTTAGCCATCGCGGTTTTCACAAACGACAACCAATACCGATTGGGCTGAGGATCTTTTCGCGTCAAAATATCCACCATGTCTCCGCTCTTAAGCTCGTAATCCAATCCCACGATATGTCCATTCACTTTGGCTTGGAAGCAACGATTCCCAACATCCGTGTGCACCCCATACGCAAAATCAACGGGCGTGGACCCCACCGGCAAATCCTTCACATCTCCTCCCGGAGTGAGTACGAAAATGCGATCTTGAAAAACCTCTATATCACTCGAAGTCCCTTCTTTCGCCCCGTTTTCCGCGTGCAAATTTTGGAGCCCATACAACCAATCAATCTGATGTTGAAGCGCTTTGACGCGCGGATCTTGCGGCGAAGAACGTTTTAAAAAATCAAACAAAATCTCCGTGTCCTTCACGGAAAATCGATGCGCTTCCAACAACCGGCGAACTCGCGCCTCTCCTTCCTTGGCTTCACTCCCGGTTCGGGACAAACAATATTCAAGCTCGGTTCGTTGTTCGGGAAATTCGGACAATAATTCATACAATTGATTCAACAAACGCCGTCCCTGCAATAATTTTTCCACTTCCTGTCTCGGAATTTGAGTGGAAGCTCGTTTGGAATCCTCGTACCACCAGTGCGACGCAATCCCAAACTCGGATTCCTGATGCATGGACTTGGTACGAATTTGAATCTCAATGGGCTGTCGCGACAAGGAGGGCAAAAGCCCCATCACCGTAGTGTGAAGACTACGATAACCGTTCAACTTGGGCACCGCGATGTAATCCTTAAATCGGCCCGGCATCGGAGTCCATCGATTGTGAATCACCCCGAGCGTGGTGTAACAATCATATTCCTCATCCGGCAACACAATCCGAATCGCAAAAAGATCATAAATATCATAAATGGAATTTTTATTGCTCTTTTTCAACTTGCCATGAATGCTGTACAAATGTTTCACCCGACCCGACACTTCCCCCGGGATCCCTTCTTTTTTCAACAAATTGACCAACACCTCTTGCGCCTCTTCAATGTAGCGTTCATGCACTTTGCCGTGGGCCATCAATTCCTTTTGAAGCGCAAAAAAAGGCTTGGGATACAAAAACCGAAAACACAAATCCTCCAATTCGCTTTTGATCGAATAAATACCGAGACGCGAGGCGATGGGCGCGTACACATGAAGGGTTTCTTCAGCAATGCGTTTTTGCTTGAGTTCGGGCACAAACTCAAGGGTGCGAAGGTTGTGTAACCGATCCGCCAATTTAATAAAAATCACACGAAGATCCTTGGCCATCACCAAAAACATACGTCGCCACGTTTCCACTTGCGGTTCAGCGGACTGCATTTTAATCAAACTCAATTTGGAAACACCTTGAATCAAGCGCGTTACCTTGGGCCCGAATTGTTTTTCCACGGTTTTCATCGATGTTTCGGTATCCCCGATGTCATGAAGCAACGCGGCAATGATCGTGTCTTCATCCGGCTTGAGCGTTAACAAAATCTTAGCGGTTTCCAAAAGATGAAAAATATACGGATCCCCGGAAAATCGCGATTGCCCATGATGCGCCTCTTCCGCCAACGCAAACGCTTTTTGAACGCGAACCACATCCAAATCAGGATTGTATTCTTGCGCCGTTTTGATGAGAAAAGGGAAAGTGGTCACCATAGAAAAACCGTCGCAAATAAACCTTATGAGGCTGAAATAAATGTACCATAAAAAAAACTTTTTTAAAAGAAAGCGGTCAGGAAGAATTTTTGTTCGCATGGGAGCGAAACGCCTCGGATCATGATTCTCGGCGTTTCTTCCTTAAAAATGCTCACAGAAATTTTCCTTTCCCTCTTTCTTAAAATACAAAAATACGACACTTCAATTCACTGCGTGTCTATTTGCTATTCCAACGCTTCCTGTTCACTCAAAATCAAATCCAAATCCGAGTTCAATACATCCACCACTTGCACTCCGGCAATCAAGGCTTCCCGATTCATTTCAAGGTCGGAAATAAGAGGCAAAAGACTGTCCAAAACGGTTTCAAAATTATATTCCAACCGCCCAAAAGCAAAGAATTGAGCTTTCAATTCAACCTGTTGTTGCTTCAATTCTACAAATTGAGCCAACGCTTCTTCAGCCGAAGGCCCATCAAAAGCCTTCATTTCGGCAAAAAATTGTGTTTCCGCGGTTTGTTTTTCCAATTCAATCCCGTCATATTTAATTTTTAATTGAGCCTTAGTATCCACAACAGCCTGATAATTGGTCGCACTTTTATTATAATGATCTCTCAATGTTTGGATATGATCATCCAATGTTTGAGCCCGATCATTCGACCCGTTCAACAACGCGGGAACATCCACGTAATAAAGATTGTAAAGCGCTTCAAAATCGGAAAGAAACAATTGAAATTGGCTCTCTGCCGTAATCGGTGATTCTTCGCCCAATGAAACGCCAACATTCACCCCCGTTTCTCCAACGGGCAACGGCACAGGTTCACTCAAAAGCAATCCACTGTACACGGACGGATCCACCCAAACAGGACCGGTTTGTTGCGCGGGAGGCGTATTGTCAATCGGCGGAGTCACACTATCTTCCACCGGAGGAGGTTCAACATCCGTCGTCGTATCTTCTACGACCGGCTGATCGCCCGAATCATTTCCGAAGAAAGGAATCCCGTTTTTAAGCAATTTCGGCCCCAAAACAAATGCAAAAACAATCACAAAAACCACAAAAATAACTCCTCCGCAACAAAACTTGAGATGTCGCGGCGTTAAATTGGCTTCAGCCAATAATATTTCTATTTTCTTGGAAAGAGATTCATTGTTCGATTCATCTATTGGAGTCTCCAATTCTTTTTCAAGTTCGGAATCCGCGGAACGAACCTCTGAAACGACTTCCGCCTCAATCGGGGCTTCGGGCTCCTTGGCAACAGACTCTTCCTGCGAGGCAGCAAATGGATCATTTTGAAATTCATTCGGAGTATCAAGCGAAGAAACTGACGACAACGATTCTTCTTGCGGCCTTTGAGCCGGCGATTCATTCACGGATGCCGAATCAAAAGGCCCGGGGGTGTAAGAAGGAGAAACTGGGGCATCATCATCAAACGGGCTTTTATAATCATCAAAAGGCGCGGCAGGGGTCGAAGTGGGTGCCGTTGCGGGCTGCGGTTGCGCCCACGGATCAGGCTCTGTCACGGGAGCCGGGGTCGGCTCGGCAGAAACGGGTGGCTGCGGTTGAGCCCACGGATCCGGTTCTGTCACGGGGGCCGGAGTCGGCTCGGCAGAAACGGGTGGCTGCGGTTGAGCCCACGGATCCGGTTCTGTCACGGGAGCCGGGGTCGGCTCGGCAGAAACAGGTGGCTGCGGTTGCGCCCACGGATCCGGTTCTGTCACGGG
>JBAZZS010000006.1 GCA_041658685.1 Candidatus Gracilibacteria bacterium
AAAGGTTTTAATACACCTAAGTCTCTTTTTGCTTGGATCGAAGGGTTTTGTAAGTACAAAAAATCCATCACTTGCAATCCAAAAAATCAACCAAATTAATTTAACTATCCCGCCAGGGCAGAGTTTTATTTACGCTCCACCACAAAGATCTCCCGTCCCACGGCCTGGTCTTGGCGATGGTAACGGACCGCGTGATGGACCGTGTAACCGCAGGTTCCGATCATGGCTTTGAGGCCGTTGATGGGGAACGTGTTTTTGTAGGTGTAGTGAATCGGAAAAGCGAACACCAGCGGCGTGCCGGGTTTGAGTAGGGGATGAAGGGTTCGCAACATGTTTTCGTACAAGCCGAGGAGTCTGGAATGGGTTTTGAAAATATTGGCCTCAGGCGCAGACATGTGCATGGGCGGGCCGAGGTACGTTTCGCTCACCACCAAGTCCGGGGGAGTGGGGAGGTCTTTTTTCGTCAGCTCGGTCGCATCTGCAGTAAAGAGGTCGACGCTACGATCCGCGGCGCCTTTTTCAGCGAAAAACGGAGTTTGTTTGAACCAGTCGAGGTTTTTTTGAGCCGCATCCATGGCAATGGGATCGCGGTCGGAACCGATCACGTTCATGCCTTTGAGGATCGCTTCGCCAAGAATTGTGCCACTTCCACAAAAGGGATCGAAGAGAGTTTTTCCTTCAAATGTTATTTCCTTTGTGGCCAATCCCGCGAGGTTGATCATCATTTGCGCCAGTTTGGGGGGCAACATGCCTTGTTTGGCCAAACGCACGGGTTTTTCGTAGTCGCGCAAGCTGTACCCGGCAAAATCCTGCACTGCCAAGGTTTGCGAAATCAGGATTTTTCCTTCCACTTTTAAAATATTGAAATCCGTCATGGTTCGGAGTAATCCGCCTTTTTCAATCACGACACTGGTGAGATTGCCCATTTGATTGAGAAATCGTCCGTTTCGGCCATGTTCGCGAAGTTCGAGTTTAATTTTTTTTAATATATTTTTAAGAAATCGGTCATCTTGTGGGAAGACGCTGAGTCCAAAAATCATTTTTCCTTCGGGAAGTAATTCGATGAGTCGTTCAGCCATGCCTTGAACCATGGCTTCTTGAGTTTCGCTTTCAGCCCAGACTTCACTTAATTTGATGCAACCGCCCAGGCCGTCCAAAACGGCTTTTGGGTTGGCAAACGATTCGTGGTCCACGAGGGCCATGTCCCCGTGGCGTTGGATGTCCGGGCCAAATACGGCGCGAATTTCGAGCTCGGATAAATCCTGTTCTCGGCCCAAATGAAAGCAATAAGTGGTTTGCATAGGGTTTATAACGAAATAAACTAATCAAAGGATGGGTTGTAGACGATGAGCGGATCGCGTGCGCGCCCGGAGCGACTGACGAAGACGTAGCGAGCTACGTCGAGGATAGGCGCGAGGACGTAAGCCGCGAGATGCCGTCGGCTACGCCCATCACTGATCAGGGGATTTCGTTACAAGCCCTTTGTGGCTTTAAGATAGCGGATTTCCCCTAGGCAATCCATGGTTTTTTTAGTAGCATGGCCACGCCTAAGAGGGCCTTATCTTTTAATGAAATTTTTATGTCCATGTCTTTGAATCGAGCTCAGCTCATTGGAAATTTAACCCGAGATCCCGAAGCGCGCCAAACGTCCTCCGGAAAGTCGGTGGTGAATTTTGGAATTGCCACGAATTCTCGCTGGACCGATGCCAGCGGCCAAGTTCAGGAAAAAACCGAGTTTCATAATATCGTGGTGTGGGGGAAACTCGCGGACATTTGTGCTCAATACATTCGAAAGGGGAGTAAAGTGTACGTTGAAGGACGCATTCAATCTCGCGAATGGCAGGGAGAAGATGGTGTCAAACGCTTCCGTACCGAGATTGTGGCGGAAAATGTCATCATGCTTGACCGAAAAGGCGCGAGCAGTGAAGGCGGATCCGGATTTGAACAACGCTCTTTTGGAGCGGGTGCGAGTTCTGCTTCAAAATCCGTGCCCATGGACGCGGCTCCGGCCGATGATTTGCCCGTGACTTCCGGAAATGGCGAGATTCCGATTTCGGATTTGCCGTTTTAAAAAACTATCAAAACAAGGTGAGACGAGAAAAATGGAGCGCATTACAAAAAACCCCGCAAGTTAATAGCGAGGTTCTTTGTAAAACTTGTGCAGACCCATTATTGCATCTGATTTGAATAAAAATATATAAATCAGGAATGATGGATTGCAAAAATTTTTTCCATGAGAGCCGACTCATTCAGCTCACGGGCTACCCCCTACCATCCTACGGTCCCTTTATTATCCGGAGTACCAGCCGGTTTTGTTTTTGTTTTTTGCATCTCTTACAGAGTATGTATGAGAATACAGTTTGTTTTTGTTTGAAGAGGAATCTATTTCACAAGGAAGGGAAGTGAAACAGAAAGGGAGGTTGGAGTCGCAACCTGAATCGAAAAGTAGGGAGGAAGGGAGGCACGAGTAGGGACTTTTAAAGAGTAATGCTCGTGAGGCCCTCCTTTCTCACTACTTTCCAATTACTGGAAGGAGGAGGTGACTGCGCGATTTTTTAAGGAACGCAAATCTTTATAGTATAGCAGTTTTAAATCGGAATTTCAATCCCCGGAAATATTTGTTAGACTCTGAGGTGAAAGATTTCGTGCGCGGTTAAACGTTTTGAAATCTCTATATAGTAATACTTTTTTAAAAATAAGTCAATAGTATGCCTGGAAAATTATTCCTCATTCTTGGTTCATCGGGGTCCGGAAAGGGGACGGTGCTTGAGGCGTTGCACAAAGATTGCAAACAATATGTGTTCCCGTTGTCCTGCACGACTCGACCGCGTCGACCCGGGGAGCGCGACGGCGATATTTATCATTTTGTGACCAAGGCGGATTTTGAGGGGCGAATTGAGAAGGGAGAGTTTTTGGAATACGCGACCGTGCATCAGGATAATTATTACGGCACGCTCAAAGCGCCGATCTTGCGCGCACTCGAGGATGGCAAAACCGTGGTGCGTGAAGTGGATGTGCAAGGCCTTCGTTCGATTCGTAACTTGATTTCCAAGGAGCATTTGGTGTCTGTTTTCTTGACGGTTTCGGATTGGGAAATTTTACGACAACGTATTTTGAAACGCAGTCCCATGTCCGTGGAGGAAATCTCGCATCGGTATGAAAGTTATTTAATCGAAATGTCGTGGGCGAAAGAGTGCGATTTTGTGGTGGAAAGCGTGGAAGGACACATTGAAAAATTGATTGCGGATGTGAAAGAAATTATTGAAAAAAATGCATGATCGCAACGGTTTGAATGACTTTTTTAAAAAATCTAAAAAAAACTTTTTTGAGCTAACAGGAGTGGCTCAACTTTTTTTTGAATTTTATAACCCCTTTTTTTAAAAATTCTCTTTACATAAAAAAAGATATTTCCTACATTGTGTGCGTTAATCTTTTTTTCTCAAGAAAAATGGAAAAAAATGCTCGTTTAACTTCAACTTCAAAATCTTCCAAAAAAACATTAAATGCCGATAAGCCGCCCCCCCGTAGTGTGGTTACCGAAGGAGGCCGTTTAATCGGGAATCGAATTCCTAAGGATTTCTTTATTTCCAAAGGAAAAGGAGAGAGTGAAATCACCATCCATGCCGGATCGTATCATTTGGCGCTCCGCGATGCGGGAATCGAAATGTGCAATATCATCACGTATTCTTCCATCCTTTCCGGAATCGCCAATGAAATTAAAAAACCGAAAACATTGGTTCACGGATCGGTGATGGAAACCATTATGGCGGTTTCAACCGCGGAAAAAGGCAATCGAGCCACGGCCGCTATTGTTTTTGGGTGGTTGTATGATCGGAAAACAGGGGAAAAACATGGCGGATTGGTGTGTGAATACAACGGATGTTTGCCTGAAAAAGAAGCGGTGAAACAATTGCGTGCCAGTTTGAATGAACTTTATACGAATGGATATGATGGAAAATTTGAAATGAAAGATATTACATTGAATTCTGAAAGTATGCTGGTGAAGAAAAATTATGGCACGGTGTTGGTGTCGCTTTGCTGGGTCAATTACGTTGTCCCCATTTATTAAGGCTTGAAACGATGAATTACGGCAATCTCCCGGCGCGCTACTCCGGGCTCAAAAGCTCGAAGGTCGTGATCGTGCCGGTTCCTTATGATGGAACCAGTACTTGGGGAAAAGGCGCGGACAAAGGGCCGGCCGCTCTTTTGGACGCGTCCGCGAATATGGAATTGTATGACATCGAGACCGATTCCGAACCTTATACAATAGGAATTCATACGGATAAGCCGTTGCTTTATAAGACGCCGGAAAAAGGCGCGAAAGTAACGGAAGAAAAAGTCGGTGCTTTTTTGGATCAAGGAAAATTGGTGTGTTTGTTGGGAGGGGAACATTCTGTGAGCGCGGGAGCGATTGCCGCGGCGGCGAAACGATTTAAAAAAATGTCTGTGCTTCAGCTGGACGCGCATTCGGACATGAGAGAGGAATACAACGGCTCTCGTTACAATCACGCGTGTGTGATGGCACGGGCCAAGGATTTGTGCCCGGTGGTGCAAGTGGGGATTCGCAGTATGGACTCTTGTGAAAAGCCGAACATTAAAAAAGATCGTGTTTTTTTTGCCGAGAATATTCGCACTCGAAAAAATTGGATCCGTGAGGTGGTGGCGAAATTGACCGACGAGGTTTATATCACGATTGATTTGGATGTTTTTGACCCTTCGGTTTTGCCGTCCACAGGAACGCCGGAACCCGGAGGATTGGGGTGGTATGAAGTTTTGGATTTATTGCGTGAAGTGATTCGTCAAAAAAAGATGGTGGCTTTTGATGTGGTGGAGTTGGCGCCGAATCCCAAAGAAAAGGCGTCGGATTTTTTGGCCGCCAAATTGATTTATAAGATGCTAGCTTATCGTTATTTTTAATCTTTTATAATTTTTATTATGCAAAACAGTAAATTCGACGGATTGTCGCCGGCGATTAAAAAACTCATTGATTTTAATGAAGGGGCCGGAGCCGGGAAAGCGGGCAAAGGCACGTTGAGCGATTCGGTGAAGGCGAGCAAAACGCCGGTGTCTTCGTTTGCGGAACGAACTTTGAACCATTGCAATGGCGGAGCCACGTATCAAGCCGCGTTGTGGTTGAAAAATCATTTGGACCAAGGCGGAAAGTTGGTGATCACGCTTTCCGGAGCCTTGAGTTCTTTTCAAGTGGGAGTCATGCTCGCGGAATTGATTCGCCAAGACAAAGTGCATTTGATTTCCGCGACCGGAGCCAACCACGAAGAATCGTATTATCGTTATGTGGCGCATTCGCATTATGCGTACATTCCGCGCTACACCGAGCTCACGCCCGAGCAGGAGGCCGAGCTTCGTGATGCAGGGTTGAGACGCATCACCGACACGTTTTTGCCCGAAGATGAAAGTGTTCGCATCATGGAACCGCATTTGCTTAAAATGTGGAAGGACGCGCAAGCCAAAGGCGAACGTTATTTTCCGTATGAATATTTTCGTCGATTGTTTTCGGAAAATTTAATTCAGCCGGATCCCAAAGCCAATCCCGAGGATTGTTGGGCGTATGCCGCGTATCAAAAAAACATTCCGATTGTGATTCCGGGGTTTGAAGATTCCACTATGGGAAATATTTTTGCGAGTTATACGTATTCGGGAAAATATCGCACGGACAAGACTACGATTTTGGATCAAAATGTGATGAAAACCGGGCTTGAGTATTTTACGTCTCTTTACGATTGGTATCAGGAAACGTCGGAAGATCATCCGGTGGCGTTTTTGCAATTGGGAGGCGGGATTGCCGCGGATTTTCCGATTTGCATTGTGCCTTCATTGAAACACGATTTGCAGTATCCCAAGGTGCGCGATTGGGCCGGATTCATTGAGATCGGTTCTTCGCCCATGTCTTTTGGGTCTTATTCCGGAGCCGGTGGCAAAGAAAAAATCACGTGGGACAAACTCTCGACCCAAAGTTATTACCAAATCATTCAAAGCGATGCCACAGTGGTGTTCCCGTGGATGGCGGCGGTTTTGTTGGGGTTGTAATGGGGCGTGATTAGAGAGGCCGTGTCACCCTGAGGCTCTCGAAGGGGGACTTTATGGTGTATGGCTTTATCTCATCCCCAAGCCATTTTTAATGTTTTTCGGGTTGACGATTTTGCGGGGATGGGGATACGATTAGGCCCTGTTATTTAATCAACCTTAAATATGGCTACACCAGAATCTCCTGATGGGATTTCTACCCCCACTTATAAAGGGAAGGATAGGCGACAATGGGGAGACAATCGTGAATTTTCCATTGAATCGTTTTTGGATGGCGATTCCAATCCACTATTGCCTAATCTGGTATATTCGATTGCGGAGGGATTTGATACACAACGATTGGTTCTTTTTATGTATGCAGAGGGGACCCCCGGGGTTGAACTTCCTGCTGCGGATGATAAAGGAATTATTACCGGCCCTATGGCGCGGTTGCTTATGCGCGGGCAATGGGAAGTGGCTCGATCTCAAGGAGCTTTGGTTGTTTTTTATGAGGATCCTGAGGAACTTCAACCTAAAATTTTTGGTCGGACAACGGAATCCCCTGCAAAAGCGGTGCGTGCTAATATGCAAGGCTCTGTGGATCATGCGCGAATCGTTCATTTGCCCGGAGATATAACTATGGCCCAAGCACTCCCATCTCATGATTATAGCGATTATGAAGATCGAGTTAACGGGGTGGATGGAAAATCTCTTGGTTTTGGAGATAAAAAAGAAGGAATTTTGAATGCTGATGCTATGGCGGTTGCGCTTCATGTTCAGGGCCAAGGGTGGATGGAACACGCTGAGCTTTTGCCTTTGATGAAATTGGCGGTTCATCCCAATATGCAGGCTCTTCATTATGGATCTGCTTTGTTTGAAGGCATGGGATGTGAACGTGATCCGAACACCGGAGAGGTTTGTATTTTTGATTTGGAAGGGCATTACAATCGTATGAGAAACGGAGCGAATGATCTTGAATTGCCGTGTCCCACTTTTGAAGTTTTTAAAGAAATGGCGATTAAAATGGTTCAGGCGAATGCGCGTTTTGTCCCGCCCGCAGGGAAAGGGAGACTTTATTTGAGGCCGAATTTGTTTTCTATCGGGCCTTGGATGAAAGTGGGGAATTCTAATGTTACGGCCTTGGTTTTTACCGCAACGCCAATTGGGAATGCCAGTGCTTATTTTGGTTCGGTGGAAGAAGAAATGGTATTTGGTGTTCCGACGAATCAAATCCGTTCTACAAGACTAATAGAAGTAGGGAAAGATAAAGTCGCTGGGAATTATGCAGGCACCATTCGAACGATTCATGTTATGGAAGAATTGGGATTGAAAGGCGGTGTGGCGTATTTGGATCGGTCTACGGAAGAAGAGGATGATCTCAGTAATGCTGAATTCAAGGAAACCAGTGCATCGAATTTGGTTGCGTTCCGACGTTTAGAAGGTGATCGCTGGAGAGTGGTGACACCGCCGTTGAATGATGGAGATATTTTATCTGGTCGAACTCGCGCTTTGTTAAAGAGAATTGTTGAAAAATTTGGATGGGAATTCGCGGAAGAACCGGTTACTTGGGCGGATATTCAATCTACAAAATATGAATTTATGGCCGGGTCCGGGACTGCGGCTTATTTGACGCCGATCCATGCTTTCCAAAGGGTTGAAATTGGCTCGAGGGAAGGTCTTGAATTGGTGGATGAAGCTGCGTTGGCTCAATTAGCAACCGACGACGAGAAAAGATCTTATCGAGAAAAACGTGTGGGTAAAAAAGTGGGAGAATTGGTTCATCTTTTGGGTCGCGAGCCAAACAAAGACGCCGGCGAGTTGTTCCCTGAACCTCTTAAGCTTATCGTTGCGGAAATGGAACGCGTGAAACGAGGAGAAGCGGATGATGAACCTGAATATAAAGGATTGATCACTCGAGTGACGTTGCCTGAAAGACAGGCAGCTTAAAATGAATTTTTAGGTTTGTGCGGCGCCTCGGGGCGGAATTTTCAGATTGAAAGTTGGCATGTTTTTCGTTAAGCTTTCTCCATAAAATACTGGGGAATCGCCAAGCGGTAAGGCATCGCCCTCTGGAGGCGACATTCGGGGGTTCGAATCCCTCTTCCCCAGCCATTCTATTTTTTTGCTTAAAGGGGATCCTTCGATTATTATTGCAATATCGTATTTTTTAATCCAATTTGTCATGAGATTTCTCCGTTCTTTTTTGGCAATGGTTATTGTTGTGAGCTTTCCGCTCACCGCCCTTGCCGGGACTTTTAGTGATGTTTCTTCTACAAACGAAAATCGTGAGGCGATCGAATATCTTGTTTATAACGGGACTTTAAAGGGTTACGATGATTCGACTTTTCGTCCTTCCAATACGATCAATCGTGCCGAACTCATGAAGGTTTTGGTTCTTTCTCAAGGGATTGAGCCGGATGCGACTGTTTATAAAAATTGTTTCCCGGATGTGACGACCGAGTGGTTCGCTCCGTATGTTTGTTATGCACACGAGCAAGGGTGGGTTGATGGTTATCCGGACAATACTTTCCTTCCCGCTAATACGGTGAATAAAGTTGAGGCCGCCAAGATGGTTATTAATGCTTGGGGATACAGCGATATGCTTCCCGATAGTTTGAGTATTTCCAAATCGGATTTATTTGATGATACTTACCCTTCTGTTTGGTATGCCCCTTATGTTTATTTAATTAAATCGTGGAATTTAGAGGGGGAGTGGCATATAGACGGGTCTGCCGGCAATTTTAATCCCGCCGATGGAATGGAGCGCGGACGTGCGGCGGAATATATGTTTCGTATTATTGTAATGGAAGATTTTGGAGAAGCGGCGTATGGGGAAGGAGATGGCTTAGCTTTCTTTACTGCCCATGGATTGGATTATTTATTGGAGGATTCTGTCGCGGATCCGGTTGCAGATCCGGTCGTTGATCCGGTTGTTGATCCGGTTGCGGATCCCGTTGTTGACGAAGAGGTTTATCTTGATTTAACTTCTTCTTCTGTCGATCAAGTTCTCATCATCACTAATCAGGGAGATTATACGGTCAATTTAGAAGGGTATAGCTTGGAAACCGATGCGACTTTTTACGAATTTGGCTCTTACGAACTGGGTTCTTGGGAAAGTGTTGAGGTCGAATACTATTTCCCCGAAGAGACTGTTTATCTCCGTAGTCCTGAGGGAGGAATTGTTGACTATGATTACAATTTCTAGGGACAAGGCAATTTAAAAATAATCGTAAGGATCAATAAAAAGGATGCTGGCCCCGGCTGGTTCGTTATTACGAGCTATGAGATTTATGAATTGGAGAGCTAAGTTGGGCTTATTCGTAGAGTCCGAGGAATGTTAATAATTCTTTTACTCCTTGGCCTAGTTTTTGTGGCGCCAGCCATTTGTATTTGAGCGGGCTGTAAGGGACGTTGCCATAGCCTTGAGTTTCTCGATGCTTTTCCAAATTTTTATTCCAGGCTGCTTCGTTCATTCCCATGTTTGCGAGACTATTTTTTCCGTTTGCCCAGACAAAGCCGGGCAAGAAAAGGTCTTGTATGGGTTTTGGCAGTAGTTCAACAAACCATTTTGCTATCCCGGGGGCGCTTCGATATTTGTCTTTGGGTTTTTCATCTTCTGTCCATGGTTTTTGAAGCCATGTTGCGAGTTGTGTTCCGACAATTGCCGGGTCAATGGCTTCAACCGCAGTCCATTCTGCGGGCACGTCTGTTCCTTCGTTTACTACAGCGTTTGTCATGGGGGTTTTACAGGCTCCGGGCGAAAACACCCTCAGCCTGTTGAGGAGTCCTGTGGCACTTAAGGCTTCCACCAATTTTAGCAATCCGATGACTTTGGTTTTGACGTATTTTTTTAAACCACTACCTGCGGTGGTGCGAGGAGGAGTGTCGGCATCCAGCGGATTGGTTGTTCCATAAAGAGTTGTTCTTAAAGGTGATTTAAGGAATTTTTCAAGAAGTTCAATTAAGGGGTGAGAGGGTTTGGCTAGAGCCGTTGATGTCTCAGTGGTTGGTCGATCTTCCAGTACTTTCACCATATCCACCGGTCCTGCAGACAAGGTGTGGACGTAAATAATGGGCGCATTTTCAGCCAAGAGATTTGGGTTTTTCGCCAAGGTAGTCATGAGAAAAGCAGGGGACTCGGCATTGACTTTATACATGTCGGTTTCTTCCAATTTCCCCGTGATTTTGCTGTCGCTGGTTAAGCCTCCGGCGCAGAGGAGGATGCCGTTGATTCTTGCGCGAGTCGTATCTCTGATTCCTTCAACTTTCATGGCTGCTTCAATTTTTTCTCGTGAAGCCTCAATTTGTTCCGGGTCTCGGAGGTCGGTTCGTACATAATGGAACTTAACATCGTTTTTTAGTTCAGCTGGGACAGTTTTTTCCTCACGGTTTCCCATGCCGATCACATGTTTTCCTTCTGCTAAGAGTTTTTTCGACGTTTCAAAGCCAATCCCGCTCGTGGCACCGGTCACAAGGTAATATTGGGGGACTTGTTCCGGGGTATCGGTTGGTGTTGTTGGTGCTTCTAGTGACATACGTAAAGATTAAGAGGCGGCACAAAGGGGGGAATTATACATTTGAACTCTTTTTTGTCAAATTCTAAGAATCAATTTTTTAAAAATAGGAATGGATGAGGTATAATTTTGGCATGATTTTTCATTCTCTTCTTCTTGGGTTTCTTTTTTCTGCAGGCATTGGGCCGACCAATATTGAAACCGCCAAGCGCGGGTTGACCGAGAGTTTTGGCTCTGCGTTGGTTTTTTATTTAGGAAATGTGGTGATTGATGCGTTGTGTATTTTGGCTGTTTTGTTGGGATTTTCGTTGGTAGTGGAGAATTCGTTTTTGAAAATTATTTTGGGTGTTTTTGGTGTGGCTTATCTTTTGTATCTTGGGGTTAACAATATTAGAGATGCTTTTAAGTCGGGGATTTTTATTTCGGTTTCAAAGGCTGACGAGCGCTGTATGGTTCGACAGGCTCACCACGACAGCGAAAAATTTGCAAAAAAGAAAACCCTGAATCCTTTCCTTTCCGGCATCTTGGTTAACTTGGCGAACCCCATGGCCATTGCGAGTTGGATTGCGTTTTATGGCGTGGTGCCCGAGGAGTATAAAAAAAATCTTTTGGTTTTGTTTGTTTCCGTGGTGAGTGGTGCGATTTTATTAGGGGCAACAATTTCTTTTGTTGCTCATTTTTTTAAGCGTTGGGCGAGTGAAAAAGTGATGCGCGGAATTTCGTTATTTTCCGGGATGCTGCTACTAGGATTTGCGGGAATCTTTGCGTATCACCTTGTCATTTCTTGAAAAAAATTGTTTCCTTTTTTTAATAAGCGTATATTTTTAAATGTTCGATTTTATTTTTTTAATTCCTCCCATGAAAAAATTTATCGTTTTCGGAGCGATTTTATCCATCGCTTTATTGACGTTTGCGGGTTGCGGATCTTCGGTTGTGACCACTCCATCCACGCCCACTCCCACCACAAACACAACAACAACTCCAACAACCACGACCACCACGACGACCTCGGATGACGATATACCACCGCCCAGCGACAATCCCGCGGATTATCTCACGAATCCTTATGGTTTTCCGCAGGAAATGATTGATGCCGAGATGCAATATGAATTGGATGAATTCGAGCAAACCGATGCGATTGATCCTCCGGCAGGATTTCCGTTGGGGTTTCTCTATGCGAACGGGAAAGTGGTGGGGATGTCGAATGACGGGGATGAGTATTACATCAATAAAAGTGTGACCATCAAAACAACAGATGATTCCAAAACCGTGAAGGCATTTTATAAAAATATTTTGGTTGCTCCTTGGGAAATTACATCGCAATCTTCGGATGGGAGCAATACTTATTATTATGCCACCCATTCCGAAACCGGGATGGAAATAGATGTCAGTATTTATGCCGATTCTTATTCCAAACTTGTTGAAATCGATGTTTATTATTCGGGATATCCCCAATAATTTTTTAGAAAAATGATTAAAAGCCCTTCTCGTTTTTTTGTTGTTTTGCCTTTTCTTTTGATTTTATTTTTGGCGTCGTGTTCGGCGTCGATGCAAACGTCTTTTTTGGATGTTGAATTCGTGAATCCAAATTACGATGCTATCGTTTATGTGCAAACCCAAGGCATTGTGAGCGGGTATGAAGATGGGACTTTTGGGCCTTCCAAGAAAATCAATCGTGCGGAATTTACGAAAATTCTCATTGGCGCACAATTCACCGCTCAACAGATTGAAACGTGTGTGCCGAAATTGAGTTTTTCGGATGTTTTTGGGGACGAATGGTTTGCGCCGTACGTGTGTGTGGCCGGGAATGAGGGGATCATCAGCGGGTATTCGGACGGGACGTTTCGACCGAGTGATAATGTTAATTTTGCAGAGGCGGCAAAAATTTTGGTGGGCGCTTTTGATTATGAGGTTGGCACGGATGCGATTTGGTATAAACCGTTTGTGCAAGCCCTTGAAAATCGAGGCGCTATTCCGACCAGCCTTTGTTCGTTCGATCAATCGGTTTCGCGCGGGGACATGGCAGAAATGATTTATCGGCTTAAAGAAAATATCAGCGACAAGACTTCGATGGCGTTTTTTTCGGAAGATGCGAACTTGATCGATGGCACGACGTTTTCAAAACAATATTCGGTGAAAGCTCGGACTTGGGGAAATGGGATCTCAACTACGAGCGATGGCGGATATATTGTGACCGGAACCACGATTCCCAAGTGCGAAATGTGCGACACCGATGCGTATATTTCAAAATTGACGAGTACGGGGGCGGCGGAATGGACCCGGCTGGTACAAACCGTTGCCGGAGGGAGCGGAGGAGATGAAGGGCATGCGGCGATTCAGTTGTCGGATGGTAGTTATTTGATGGCCGGAGAAACTCCGGGATTCGAAACCGATGAGGAAATCGCCGGTACTTGCTATACTCGAATTAAAACTTTTTTCTCAAAATTCGATGCGCAAGGTAATCATCAATGGAGTCGGAATTTTCCTTTTGGATCCGATGATTTGACGGATTCGATCTATCCGGCGCAGGATGGTGGATTTTTTTATTTGGATAATTTGTCGGAATGGGAAACGCAGGATGCCGGGGGTGATATTTATCATGAATATCCTTTTTCTTCGCTCAAATTGATTAAATTTTCAGGGGAGGGGAGTGTGGAATGGATCAAACGAATCAGTGCGGACGATGATGACAATTCTTCGTTTGCGCTCACAAGCGATGGTGGATTTATTTTTACCGGGAATTTTCATTATCTAAAAGAGGACGGTTCGGGAGATGAGAGTTCGTTGGAAGCTTATGATTCATTGGAGGGCATCATGAAGCTCGATCGTAATGGCGATTTGGAATGGGCGAAAACCGTGGAAACCCTTCCGGCTGAAATTCCAACCGCGATCATGAATGAAGACGGGATCGGTTATACTTTGGATTATTTGGAATGGCGGATGCCTGCGGGTTGGATGGATTATGTTAAAGAAACCCCGGATGGAGGGTTTATGGCGATTGGGCCTTTTTCAATGATTGCCATGAGTGGGTTGGATCTGCCCATTGATATGGAAGCAACGTTGGCCGCGCCGCTTCTTGCGGTGAAAATGGATGGCGATGGCAATTATGAGTGGGCGAAAATCATTACCGTGAAAACGGAAACGTATAAAAACGATTTGTTTGTTGAAAAAACAGCGGATAACGGATTTATTTTGGTGTGGAATTTTTCGACGGTGGATGCGGATTCCGATGAAAAAACCGCGCAATATACGGCCATGATCAATGAGATCAATACGGCTTTTGAGAATGGCGAGATGACGTTGGACGAGGCCACGGCGGCTTATGGGGAAATTCCGAAAGATTTGTACAACACGAGCCGTTATAATTTTTTAGTCATCAAAACGGATGAAAATTTCAACGGCCAATGGGTGAAACAAGTGGGCGGAGAAACTGCGATTTCCGCCACCGACACCGTGATGACTGTGGATCAAGGCGTGGCGATCATTGGCTCTGTTGGAGATTTCGTGAATGATAACGGAGAATATATGTATGTTGTTAAATTGGATGCGAACGGCAACGTTGGGGCATCTTCGGATTTTGTTTTTGATTACGAAGGGGGTTTTTCTTCCGAGGATGTAACCGCGTATGTGTTGATGAATGATTTGGAAGCCACGTCGTTGGATTATGATTTGGAAGCGAGGGATCAGTCTCCTTTTACACCATCCTATTCGAACACGGTTACGACAATTGACCCTGTTGCAGAGACGTCTGCTCCGCTTTGTACGATCGATTATTCCGAGTCCGCGGGGGATGTTGAGACCAAAACATGGGCCCAAATTTATTATGAAGGCGTGGAAAATGTGGAAACCACCAATGACACCAGTTTGGAAATTTACAATGAAATGATGCCGATTTTAAATGAGCTTTATAACAATGAGGTGAAGCTGTGGGATAATTTTTATGGAATGATGTTGGATTTTGCGTTCAGTCGGTTGACCACGGAAGAGGATGTGGCTGCGGTTCAGGACTATTATGAGGGTTTGGGTTATGAAAAAATAGAGGCCATTGGAGGCAATGATTTAACCATGAGTCGAGTGGGTCGAATGCTTAATTTTGATTTTTCGATCACGGATAAGATGAAGGGGACGCTGGAGGTGACGTGGTAGGAAAAAGTTTTTTTGTTTGATTGCCTGACTTTTATAGATTGTTTATACTTACAGCAGTAGGTTTTTTTCTTAATAAATTTTTATGAAAAAGTTTTTAATCTTTGTTTTTTGTTTTTTTACGATCGCGGGCTGTGCGGAGATTTCGGAAGAATTATCTTTTTATGAAAATGAAACGCTGGGGGTGACATTGGAGTACCCTTCGGATTGGATTTTGGAAAAAGATTGGACCGAGGAAACGGATGCTTTGTGGCTTCCTTTAGATTATGATGCGGTAAAAAATCAGGGGAATTATGAAGTGTTGCCTTTGATTACGATCGCTTCTCATCCTTTAAATAACCAAACGTTTGAAAAATCATTGATTCAAGAAAATCAATGGGGAGGGTATTCCACCTTGGATGAGGTTCCCTTTTTTCAAGAAGAGACATCCGAATCCACTTATGAGTATCGTGATATTGGAGGAAATCATTTTTTGGAATTGTTTGAGCCTTCGATGCTTCCGAATCGGACTTATTATTTTGAACGAGATGCGGATTTTTTGAGTTTTAATACGATTTCTTGGGAAGAGGATTCGCGCGTGATTTCCGTGTTGGAAAGTTTAACGTTTGAGCCTTTGATAAAAGAATCGTTGAAAGGGGAAGTTAGTCTTACGGCTCCGGCTTGTGTGAGGATTTCAAATCAAGATTTTTTTACGGAAGAGAATGTGCGTGTTGCGTTGGATTCTTTTCATGAATATTCCTTAAAAGAGATTTCCGCTTTATTCCAAAATACGGAATTTCAAGCATTAAAAGCCAAAAGTGAATATTCTTCTTTGTGTCTTTGGTACAATGCCGCGGCGTTTGCGTTTTATGGGGATTATGGAGAATTTAATAACGTGGTGGGATTAAATACTCGCGAGGGGTTTGTGACGAGTTATCAATTCATTAAAAATTCGGGTGATATCGGGGCGTGTACGATGGTGGGTTATTTGGATGGCGTGATTTACGAGTGTGCCGGAGGGGATGGGCCGTTTTCATTTAAAAAAGAATTTCTTTTGATGCCCGAGGGTGAAACAAAAACCATTCAGGATTGTGAATATTCCGGAGGATATTCGGATGGCACGGTGGAATATGAAAGCAGCGTGGAGTGCACGGTGGATTTATTGGAGAGCGCTCGACTGTTTTAACAACTCCACACTTTTTGTCGTTTGAAGAAAGCGCGTACGAAACGGATGACGTTGATGAGCAAAAGCAAAAGCCCGATGCCAAGAATAATGCTTCCCGTCAAAATGATGGTGTGAACCGTGACGTATTTGATGATGTTGAGCAAAAATAAGGTGAATGAAGTTCCCGGATTTTCAAAAATGGCTTTTTGGATGAAGCGGAGCAGGGCGCTGTAGATGAGAGATGAGGTGAGAATGAGAGCCAGGCCGCTGCCCACCGGACCCAGGCATAAAAAGGCTTTGATCGCGTAGCCGCGCAATTGTTTGAGGGGTTTGGGTAAGTCTACAAGTTGGAATCGGGATTGCGCCCAAAAAATGTCGTAGTACATGCCCAAGCGTTTGCCGAGGCCTTTAAAAAAGCCGTATTTGAATTCTTTTATCGGTTGAAAATAATTGGAAAAGGTTTTGAATCCGAATCCTTTTCCATAATATTTGGAGTAATTGTTGAGACTGATTTCAATGCGATAATGGTGTTTGTAACAGCAGGGGAGATTGTCCCAAATGTTGCGGCGCACCGCACGTTCTCCAGACAACAATCCCACGAATTTAAAGTAGCGTTCTCGCACATTGGATCGCACGCCGATGAACATATCCACATTGCCTTCGATCACCGGATTTAAGATTTCTTCCACGATTTTTTCATTCAATCCATCGAGGTCTCCGTCGCAAAAGAAGAGAATGTCGGCTTTGGTGGCGTTTACGCCATTTTGCATGGCAATGCCCTTCCCTTGGTTGGTCGGATTTTTGAGATATTTGACGTTGAAAGATTTGATCACTTCCTCGGTGTTGTCCGTAGATCCGTCGTCCACCACAATGATTTCATTCAAAAGCGGGATGCGGGTGAGAATTTCAAGCACGCGTCCAATGCGTTTGGCTTCGTTGTAGACCGGAATGATGGCGGCGATGCGGGGATGATGATTGATCGTTTTCATAAATTTTAAATTGATAATGCGGGGGAAAAGAGGAGAAAAGTTATTTCGCTTCGCTTCATAACTGGTGAAGAACTCTTTTACTAAAGATTTTTCTGGCCCAAATTGTACCTATAATAAACAATAAAATAGCTCCAATTGCAAGCCCTGTATTCTCGTAGACGTTGGCGACTTGAGAAACGCCTTTGCCGGTGAGCCATCCGATTCCGATCACGATCGGGAGCCATGCGCCCACCACGAAAATGTTGTATCCGATGAATTTAAGGAGAGAAAGGCCTTCCATGCCCACATACATGATGGTGAAAATGCGCGTGCCGTAAATGAATTTGGTGATGAAAAGTAGAATAAAAGGGCGGTTGGAGATTTTTTTAAGAAAATGTTTGATGCGTTCGTAGTGGCTTAAAAAACGTTGGAAAAAATTCATGCGACCAAGGGTGTGGCGCCCTAAAAGAAACCAACCGATGTCTGAGGTCATGGTGCCCAAATAACAGTAGATAAAAGCGGTTTCCACGCTCCATAACCCTTGAGCGGCTAAAAACGCGAACGTGAGAATAATTTCTTCTCCTCCGAGAATCGCTCCGATGTAAATCAGGAGTGCGGGTTGGTCTTTGAAGTATTGGAAAAGAGTATCAATCATAGGTGAGTTTATCGGGCGTATTTTACCGAAAATGTTGGCGAAAAGACAGGGTTTTGATATGGTAAAGGCCGGATTGATTTTTTATGAAATTATATCTATTTATTTTATGCCTAAAAAAATTAAAAAAACTCAGAAGATTGAAAATAAAATTAAGGTTCAAAAGATGAAAAAACAACCTAAGGTGAAAAATGAAATTTTCGGACAGGAGGAATTTAATTTGGTACGATTGTTGGCGTTGTTGGAAGAGCCATTCATGAAGAGTCCGGTGGTGGTGTTGCACGACCCGATTCAGAATAAAGTATTGCCGATTTGGGTGGGGGAGCCGGAGTCCAGGGCCATCGCCATGGCGTATCAAGGGGTGGAATTGTCGCGACCGCTCACACATGATTTGTTGGCGCACACGCTTTCCGCGTTGGGGGGCAAGGTGTGGACCGTGTATATCACCGGGTTGGAAGCGGGGACTTATTTTGCGGAAATTGAAATTAAAGTGCGTGGGAAAAAGAATATGTTGGTTATGGATTCGAGACCGAGTGATGCGATTGCGCTTGCGCTTTTGATGGGAGCGCCGATTTATGTGTCGCAGTCCATTATGGATCGCGCAGGTCAAAACAATCCGTTTCCGGAGGGGATGAATCCGGTGGAATCGTTGGAAAAAGAGGGAAAAGAACGTCGTTTTAAACAAGAAAAAGCCCAGAAATCATTTAGTGAAGACGAACTGGAAAAAATTCATGAATTATTGGATCAGGCGCGGACGAGGGAGTTTGGTGAGGAAGAAGAAGGAGGAAAGAAACACAATCAATGATCAATTTATAAATATTTTCTTATCCCTTTTTATTTTATGAAAAAAATATTGATTTTTGTTGTTTTTTGTTTGTTTTTTTTGTGGGGTTGTAATGTAGAGAAACAAGAAATCCCTCAAATTGATTTTGATTATTATGTGGATGCTTTAGTGGAAAAAGAATATCAAAATTATTTGACCAAGGATTGGAATGATTTTATTTCCAAAGAAGAATTTTTAACAAAAATTTCTCTGGAATGGGATCCGGAAAATTATTATGGAAGATTGGGCTTTTTGTATGCGGAAAATGATATTGTTTTTGCGTTTTTTTTAAGAGAAAAAAACATCCCGATTATTGTCATGGATGATCGAGTGTGTGGGCCTGTGTGTCATCAGACTTTCACATTTTCGACGTATGAAGATGGAGTTTGGACCGATGTTTCCGAGATTTTTCCTTTTTTATCTGATGCGATGGAAAAAGCGAAAACTCAAGAATTGCAGGTTTATCTTGAAGCCGCAGAAGAGGATTCTGACGTGAATTTTCTTTACGATTTGCCTCAAAAAGGGACAACGATTCAAATGGTCAACCAATATGATTCTTTCCATGACCGAGAACCTCATCCTGTTTACGAATTTGATTGGGATTGGGTGAAAGGTGTTTTTACCGCTCGTGAACTCCCATTGGAATAATTTCTAATCTCCGTAATGTTTCAAGAGTTCCCATAAGGTTCGTACGTGTTTTCCGGTGGCGCCTTTTGGGATATAGGGTTTAGCTTCGGGGATGTAGGCCGTGGCTGCGATGTCGAAATGGGCCCATGGTTTTTCTCCGACGAAATTTTCAAGGAATAGTCCGCCTTGAATGGTGGAAGCTCCGGCTTTCGGATTACTGTTGAGAAGATCGGCAATTGGAGATTCGAGATTTTTTCGATAGGTTTTTTCAAGGGGTAATTCCCACATTTTTTCATCCGTGGTTTGGGCCGCGGTTTCGATTTTTTCTTTTAAAGCAGGGGAGTTGGTGAGAAAGGGTGTGATTCCATAGCCAAAGGCCGTGATGGCGGCTCCGGTGAGGGTCGCGATATCGATGATGGTTTCGGGATCGTAGGTTTTTATTCCGTAGCTTAAGGCGTCGGCGAGAATGAGTCGGCCCTCGGCATCCGTGTTTACGACTTCAATCGTGATGCCGTTGAAGGCTGTCAAAATATCGCCGGATTTGATGGCTTCTCCGCTCGGCATATTTTCCGCCAGTGGCATGAGGCCGATCACGTGCAATTCGGGACGGAGTGCTCCCAGGATTTTAAAAATTCCAAGCACTGTGGCGGCGCCGGCCATGTCGAGTTTCATGTCTTCGAGCATTTGCGTTTTTAAATTGATGCCTCCGGAATCAAAACAAATGCCCTTGCCCACCAATACGATGGGGCGTTTATTTTTTGGCTTGTATTTGTATTCAAGGACGATCATGCGCGGTCGTTCTTTGGCGCCTTGTCCCACACCGTATAAGCACCACATGCCGAGTTTTTTGAGTTTTTTTTCATCTAAAATTTTACATCCGATTTTGAATCCATTTTTGGCCGTGAGTTTTCCCAGATGCTCGAAAATGCCGGGGTTCATAACATTGCTGGGGCTGTTCACCATGTCTCGGACACTTTTCACCGCATCAATGACAACTTGAATTTCGCGAATTTTTTCTTGGAGCAATTGTGTGATTTTTTTGTCTTCAATAATGATCGTGAGAGTTTCGATGACCGGAAGGCGGCGTTTTTCATCGCGTAAAAAATCTTCATAGCGATAATGGCCGAGTAAAAATCCTTCGATGAAAGCCGAGAGTCGATACAGATCTTCTTTGGGCGGGAGTAGGGTGATGGAATGGATGTTTTTTTTGATGGATTTGGTTGCGGTTCCTCCGGCTTGACGCCACGTGTCTTGAAGTGCTTTTTCGGGTTCTCCCAAGCCGATGAGCAAAACACGAGGGGCGAGTTTATTTTTTTGATAGAGAAGAAGGGCTTCGTTGGGCTTGGCTTCAAAATCCGGATACGCATAGGATTCCAGTTCGCTTTTTTGGGCTGTTGATGGCTTTTCTCCTGCAAAAAAAGGCAAGACGAGTAAGTCGGTTTTTGTGATGCGGGAGGCGATTTCGATTTTCATAATATTAGAATAGGCGAAAAAAAGAGGAATGGCTAATTATTTTTTAAGCTGTGTTTTTTTTATTTTAACGAAAAATAGGAAATATAAAATCACGAAAACCGTTGCGGTTCCGGTGACGAGAAATGTTGCGCCGGGACTGAATTGATACCAAATCAATCCGGCCAAAGAGCTCGCGAGCATGGTGCAAATGCTTTGGAATCCGGTGTAGGTGCCGATGGCGGTTGCGGTGTCGGATTTATTCGTGATGTTACTGATCCATGCTTTTGAAATACCTTCCGTGGCTGCGGCGTAAATTCCGTAGAGGAAAAAGAGGCCCAGTAAAGTGTAAACCGTGAGATTCATGCTCATGCCAAAATAAACAATGGCGAACATGGAGAGTCCGAAAATGAGTGTTTTTTTCAGGCCGATTTTGTCGGCGATAACCCCGATGGGGAAGGAGGCCAATGCGTAAACAAGATTATAGAAAATATAGATTCCAATGATTGCCGTGTCATCCAGTCCGGCTTCTTTTGCTTTCAATAATAAGAAAACGTCCGAGCTGTTGAAAAGGGTGAAGACCAAAAGTCCGAGCACCACTTTACGATAAAGTTGCGGGCTGGTTTTCCAATAGTTTAAAAAGGAAAGAAGAGAGACGTGTTTTTTTTCGACGGACGTGGAGTTGAGGCGTTTTTTGTCTTTGAGTAGAAAGGAAGTTAAAACGGCCAGTACCCCCGGGATGAAGGCGATGTAAAATAAGGCGATATAGTGTCCTGGGAAAAAGTAGAGGTAGAGCAAGGCCAACGAGGGGCCTAAGGCTGCGCCGAACGTGTCCATGGCGCGATGAAAGCCGAATATTTTTCCTTTGGTTTGTGGCGTGGCTTCGTCCGAAAGAATGGCGTCGCGCGCTCCGGTGCGAATTCCTTTTCCCAAGCGGTCCGTGGTTCGTGCGAAAAAGATCCACAGTGGGTATGTAAAAAAAGCCATGATGGGTTTTGACAGGGCGCTGAGTGCGTATCCGATTTGCACAAAGGGGGCCCGTTTTCCGGAAGAATCCGAGAGTTTTCCAAAATAGCCTTTGCTCAGTCCTGCGGTGGCTTCGGCCACGCCTTCCAAAATCCCGATGAGTACAATTGAAAAGCCTATGCTTTTCAAATAAATCGGCATGATGGGGTATAGCATTTCACTGGCCGTGTCCGTGAACAGACTGACCAGTGATAGGATCCAAATGGTGCGGGTGAGGAATTTCATGGATTGGTGTTATAAGTTTTTTGTAAATAGGGTCGCTTGAATAGCTTTTTTTTGTTTTTTCCAGTCAGAGCCCCATCTTGAAGAACCTTCAATTTCAACGTAGGCGACATGATTGAGGTCGCACCATTCTACGGCAGTGCCGGTTTGTTGTAACTTTTTCCAATGACCTTTTTTTATGAATTGAAAGCCTGTTTTTTCAGCGTATTGTTTTGCCAGTTTTTGCGCTTGGGGGAGGGAGTTTCCCATCACATCTTTGCCCGCATTGTGAAATATGAATAATGTTTGGATTTTCTCATTTTTTATAAATTCGGTTAGCATTTTTACCTCGGGTTCGGAGCCTCCGTATTCGCCACAATAGACGTCTGCTTTTTCAGCATAATCTTTTCCAAAGGACCACTCGGATTTTTGTTTGAAATCGGGAGTGTCAAAATTGCGATTGAGATCCACTTGGTTGGCATTGAATCTCCCGATGAGCCCTCCTTTAAAATAGTCCGGATGACGGCGGGCCAGATTATAACCGTCCGGGTTTATGCAGGGGATGATAAAAAGAGTAAAATTGCTTAAAAGCGCATGATTTTTATGGGCCCAATTTATAAAATGATGCATGAGTTTTACCGTTCCGATTTCGTTTCCGTGAATTCCTGCGGTGTACAAAAATTTGCGAGGCCCGTTTCCAATTTGAAAACAAAGGATGGGCTGGCCTTGAACGGAGTTTCCGATCGTGAAAGATTTTATTTCTTTTGGAATTGAAGGCGTTTTAATAAAATTATTTTGGAAAAATCCAAGAAGTCCTCTTTTTAGGTATCCCAGTTTGCGTTTCCATTTTGTGAGCATGGTGGTTTGGCGTTAGGCCTCTCCATCTTATATTTGTTTTTTGTCCCAGTACAGAATTTATTCCACAATTTTCCACACGGTTTCGGGCTGGAGGTGTCCTTTGATGGTGAACCCCGCGGCTTTTTTGTGACCGCCTCCGCCGAATAGGGCGGCGAGTTCACTCACGTCTACGTCGTCGGATTGGGTGCGGAAGGAGCCTTTGACATTGCCTTTTTGGTCTTCACTCAACAGCACGGAAAAACGGCTTTCCGGAACGGAATTTAAGTAATCGATCACGCCGGAAAGATGATCGGGATCGGCTTGGCATTCGGTGTAATCTTTTTTGGTTGCGGCCGAGACCACGGCGCGTTTTTCACTGATGCGGGTGCGGCTCAAGACGCGTCCCCACAAATGCAATTGGGGGATTGGGTTGGTGTGGAATAAAGCTTTTACGATGCGCTTCATGTCGGCTCCGCGGTTTAGTAATTGGGCTGCGGTTTCCATGATTTTTGGCGTGGTGTTGGAGTGCATGAAACTGCCGGTGTCGTAATACAATCCCATGAGGAGCGCGGTGGCCATGTCGCGGGTGATGGTGAAGCCCCATTCGAGGAGTAAATCGTATAAAATCAACGAACAGGCTGCGGCGTCCGCATCCACTAAATTGTGCGTTCCGAAACGATCGTTCGAAGGGTGGTGGTCGATGTTGATTAGGGGAATTTTTCCTCCTAATAATCCGGGTTTGGTTTCGTGAAATTTCATTAAATAATGCGCACCGCAATCCACCGCAATCACAAGGTCCGTTTGAGTGAGATCAAAATCATTCACAAATTCAAAAATGCCATCCAGCATGAAGGAATATTCGGGGGGGGCGTCCACGCACGCGGAGATCGCCTCTTTTCCCCATTGTTTGAGCGCGTGTTTGAGCGCGAGGTTGGCGCCGAGCGTGTCGCCGTCCGGACCGCGGTGTGAAATGATCACGATGCGTTGGGCGGATTGCAACAGGTTTTTGACTTCCTGTAATTGCTCGGGGGAAAATGGGAATTGAGTGGAGTCGTTATTCATCCTGTTTGATTAAGGTCGATCATCGTAGCGCTGTTTATGGAAAGATTCCCAATACTTGTGGTTGACGAGAGGGGATGGTCATTGTGTTCTGAGGCCTGTTTTTATTTTTTGACACAATTTAACTCTAAGAATAACCTGTAAAGTTAGGGTTTTATGGCTTTTTTAAATTGAGTTGTCTTCGCCTCTGTACTGTTTTCTTCTATACTTTCTTTGAACAATATTGGTACGCGGAGTAGGCGGCCATACAACCCTCGCTCACGCCAACAATGGCTTGTTTCCATTCTGTGTTGGTGCAATCGCCGGCAGAGAAAAATCCCGGGATATTGGTTTCAGACGCTTTGTTGATGACCACTTCGTTTTTTTCGTTGAGCGAGACATTGAGCGATTTGGCCAAGTCGGTGAGGGGGAGTCTTCCGATTTCAATGAACACCGCGTCGCAAATGATTTCAGCCCCGGTATCGAGTTTGATTTTTTCAACGCGGTCGCCGCCCATGATTTCCGTGAGATTGGCTTTAGTGATGATTTCAATATTGGTCGCTTCGCTCAGGCGTTTTTGGTTGATGGGTTCGGCGCGCACTTTTTCGCCGCGGTACACGATGTAGACTTTGGTG
Source organism: Candidatus Gracilibacteria bacterium (assembly GCA_041658685.1). Classification (NCBI taxonomy): domain Bacteria; phylum Candidatus Altimarinota; species Candidatus Altimarinota bacterium. The sequence continues at coordinate 24,082 of JBAZZS010000006.1, forward strand.
CCGAATTTGGAGAGGAGCAAAGATTCTTTGATCGCGGAATCACTGCCTCCGACGCAGACCATGATTTTATTTCGATAGAGCGGGCCGTCGCAAGTGGCACAGTACGAAACCCCTTTATTTTTGAGGCGTTTTTCTCCCGGGATATCGAGTGTGCGGTGGTGGGTGCCGGTGGCCAAGAGGACGGCTTTGGCATCGTAAGTTTTTCCATTTGCGGTGATTGCGTGAAAAATTCCTGCGTTGTCTCGGGTGAGTTGGGCTATCGTGTCTTGTTCAATGGGCACGCCAATGTTTTCCACGTGTGCTTGGAGATTCATTGCGAGTTCGAATCCGCTCAGGCTTTTAAAGCCCGGGTAGTTTTCGACCAGATGAGTTTTCGTGATCGTGCCTCCGGGGATTTCTCCCACGATGAGAGTTTTGAGTTCAAAACGTCCGGCATAAACCGCGGCCGCCATTCCGGAAACGCCGCTGCCAATGATGAGAAGGTCGAGCATGGGAAATTTTTAAATTATGAATTTTAAATTAGGGATTTTTGTGACAAAATCACATTAGCCATTCGTTTTTAATTTGTCTATTTATGAAAGTCGCCTTAATCACCGGTTCGGAAACGTTTGGGGATTATATTGTGAACCCCACCAAATGGTTGGCTTTGAAAATGCGAGGCAAAGTGGTTTGCGGTCATAAAATTCACAGTGTTGTTTTTCCTTCCATTGTTCGTTATCCCGAAGACGCGGAAACGCCGGGTGAAATGCTTGTGAAAAAGGCGATTGAAATTAAGGCGGATGTTATTCTTTCGTTTGGGCTGGCGTCCGGAGTGAAGGGGTTTTGCATTGAACGTACGGGGACGAATTGGATTGAAAATAAAGCGTATTGTGCTCCCCATGAACACAAGCGATTGATTGACCCTTCTCGTCCTGCGCATGAAAAAGTTCAAATCGATTTGAACCGGTGGGATTTTTTAAAAATCAAACAAGAGCTTAAGAAAAATAAAATTCCTTGCGAATCTCGAATTTCCGATAATGCCTGTAATTATTCGTGCAATGCATGGCTTTATCGCATCGTGTGCGCGTTGAAAAAACATGAACTTAATATTCCTTATTTATTTACGCATGTGGCTTGTACGAAAAAATCGATTGAATTGATTCCTCGTTTTTCTCCAAAGAAAACCATTATTAAAGAATCGGATTTAGTGAAGGCGTTGGAAATCTTTTTGGGCGCGTATCATTAAAAATCGAGGCCTTTCACTGCTTGGATTCCTTTTTGGAACGGATGTTTGAGCTCTTTCATCTCAGTGACGAGGTCGGCGCGGTCGAGAAAAGCTTGGGGCGCGTTGCGGCCGGTGAGGATGACGTGAAGGGTTGGGGGCGCTTTTTTGAGCACGCTTATTACGGTTTTTGGGTCGAGAAGTTTTAAATGCGTGGCAATATTGATTTCATCCAAAATAAGGAGATCGCATGTGTGGGTTGTAATTTTTTCGTCGGCTAAGGCAAGGGCGTGGGTCGCGGCGGTTTTATGAGCTGTCTCCGTGGCATGATCGTTTGGGATTTTATAAAACCCTTTTCCACTTTGAAAAATTTCAATTCCGGGGAATTGGTGCAAGGCATGGAGTTCGCCCGTGTCCGCGTTTTTCATGAATTGGATCACGCATACAAGGAGTCCTTGTCCGTGTGCACGAAGTGCGGCGCCCAAGGCGGCCGTGGTTTTTCCTTTCCCATTGCCGGTGTAGCAGAGGAGCATGAGGAAATTTTAAATTTTATGCCTTTTCTCTGTATTCTTCTTCCTCCTCTTCAAGATGACCTTTGAGATTCATGGATTCTTCCAAGGCTTTCATTTGTTCGGGCGTGAATTTGGTTTTGCCGGTTTGAAGTCGGGAGAAAACTTGTGTTTTATAATCATTCAGCATTTTATTGCGTTGTGCTTTGAGGACGTCGCGCGCAGTGGTGAGTTCTTGTTCTTGCCCAGATTTATCCACAAATGAGATTTCCGCGAGTCCGCTTTGAACCACGTCCGCTTGTTTGTGCAGGCGTTTGGTTTTCATCATGTCTTTGAGTTTAAGATCCGTTTTTTCCAACTGTTGGGCTTCTTCGGTTTTGATTTCCACTTTTTGTCGAACAAACCCTCTTTCATCCACCACATGGGTGTCTCCGAATTCATCTAAAATGCTCTCGGCCAACCCTTGATCTTCTTCATCGAGATTTTTGATCGAGGCGCGGCTGCGAGAATCCGTGGTCCCGGCTCCGGCCTGAACATGATCTTTATGTTGTTGTGCTAGGTCGAGGAGAATTTGTTTACGAGCGAGTTCTTCCATTTGTTGCGTCATCTTTGGAGCAGAATCCAATTCTTGTAAAATATTTTCCGTTTTGTTTTTGTCTTCCGGGCCCGAGGGTTTATCTTCGATTTTTCCTCCTTTTTGACGTAACGCTGCGGCAAGGACTTTGAGTTCCGGGCTATCCGGGTCCAATTTCAATGCTTCCATGTAAAACTTAAGCGCGCCATTCCAATCTTTTTTATCTTCCATTCCTTTTGCGTTGGTGAGGAGGAAGGGGATGGTGCTTTGATAGGCTTTTGCAATGTCTTGGAGTTTGTGAAGTTGTTTTTCGCGATTGGCCAGAGGCGCGTCTTCATTGGCGCGGGCGCGAATGTGCGGGGGAAGTTTTTGCGTGGATTCGTGAATTGTTTGTCGGACTTTAATCATGGCATCTAGGTCTTGTTCGGCTTTTTCCGCTTTTTCACGCGAGTTCACGCTTTCCGCATACCAGCGTTCGTACACACTTTTTTCAGAGCGGAAAAAACCTTTGGCTTTGGCTGTGCCCCATTTTTCGAAATAACGTTTTTTGGAGGCTTGTGCGAGTTCGGCTTCCTGGACTACGGCTTCCATTTCTTCGATGGTTTTCGCGGTATTGAATTCTTTTAAATAGCGGCTTTGAATGTGCGGATCGATTTTATTGTTCATTTGATTCATGGCTTTGTTCATACGTTCGGCCATTTTGGGTGCTTTTTCTTTGATGATTTTTTGTTTTTCATCGAAGTCGGATTGAGAGAATTCTTTATCTAAAAGGTTGACGATTTTGGGTGGGAATTCTTTGAATGTTTCCCTGAGTTTTTCTTCGAGTTTAATGTGGCCGGGAAGGGCTTTGAGGAATTCGGCTTTGCGAAGCATGCGTTTTTTGGTGTCTTGTTCCGGAGCCATAAATGCTTTTTCGCAGAATAAAATTGTTTTTTCGGCAAAGACGCTTTTTCCTTTTTCGCGCATGGTGTCTCGGTATTTGCCTTCAATGGAAGTTTCGATTTCCGATAAGACATTGTGGCGTTCGGAAAGGCCCAATTCTTTGAATCCGGGGCGTTGATGTTCTCTCGGGAGCGCTTTGTGGATTTCCATGGCTTCTTTTCGTGGCGCGATGTCTTCTTTTTCCGCTTTGGCCAAAGCGTGGCGTTGTTCTTCGTCGGAAAGCGTGAGGAACCATTCGAAATATTCGGTCATGGTTTTGGCGCCGATACAGTCGCGATTTTGTTGGAACAATTTTCGGTACGATTGGTAGGCTTTGCTTTCTTCTTTGGCGGCTTCGAGGATTTCAAGTTTTTTGGTGTAATTTTCCGCGCCTTCAAACGATCCGCGGCGTTTGTCTTGGACGTTTTTTTCGACTTTATAAAATTCTTTAAGTTTGTTGCGTCGAGCTTCAATGTCTTTTTCGATTTGTTCCACCATTTTTTCCTTGTCTGAGAGGTCTTGAGCCGAGAATTTTGCTTCGAGCTTTTCCGGGGTGGCGCGGCGCAAGAGTTTTTCCGCTTCCGCCAGACTGATTGCTCCTTGGAAACGTTGGCGTAATTTTCCGACTTTTTGCAAATGGGTCTCAAATTCTTCTTTCAATCCGTGCAGTTTGCTGACGTCTTGGTATGCGTTATCCAGTTTTCCTTGCCAGACTTGTTTTTCTCGTTCGGAAAAAGTTCCTTCCGTGTCTTTTTGGAGCCGTTCCAGTAAGTTGGTTCGTATTTTTCCGGCTTCAAAATTCAGCACTTTCCCTTGGTATTCTTCTCCCATTTCTTTCCCGGTGCGGAGATCGGACACATTTCGACCTTCCAAAGAGGAAATGTCTTGCATTTCGGGGTTGGCGGCGCTTCGTGCCATAGGGTTGGATTAAGAATGGCGGATTTATATTGAAGCGCATTTTTGACGAATTGGCAACATGCTTTTCTTCGCTTGTTTTAAACGATAATACCGGATGTTAAGAGGGGAATTTGGGGGTTGTTTTTTTGTAAAAAATAATTATTATAAAGATTCACATTATTTATTATTTAAAATTTTTATTTATGGGTGGAGGCAAATGTGGTGGAGGCTGCGGTTGCTAAACAGCTATTCCATTTAATAGAGAGAGCGGGGAATTTTCTTAAGAGAGAATTCCACCACTTTTTTCTATAATGTACGGAGCCACGCACGAAGCGATAGCGGAGTGAGCTTAAAAATCAAAATGGCTTATTTAAGCCAGAAATCGAAGTAAAAACTCTGCCCGGGCGGGATAGTTAAATTAATTTGGTTGATTTTTTGGATTGCAAGTGATGGATTTTTTGTACTTACAAAACCCTTCGATCCAAGCAAAAAGAGACTTAGGTGTGTTGAAACCTTTGGCCCTA
>JBAZZS010000007.1 GCA_041658685.1 Candidatus Gracilibacteria bacterium
AAAGGTTTTAATACACCTAAGTCTCTTTTTGCTTGGATCGAAGGGTTTTGTAAGTACAAAAAATCCATCACTTGCAATCCAAAAAATCAACCAAATTAATTTAACTATCCCGCCAGGGCAGAGTTTTTAATGTCGCCTACTTTGATTTTTTTACATGCCTCCACACCACCCATCCCCCTCCCACCACAATCACAGCCAAAACCGCGAGGTCGATGGTTTCGCTATATTTGATGACGGTGTTCCAGTTTTGCATGAGCTTGAACCCGACCCAGGCCAAAAATGTGTTCCATAAGCCGGCGCCGAGCAGGGTGTAGAGGCAAAATTTCCACAGTTTCATGCGACTCAATCCCGCGGGCAAGGAGATGAGATGCCTCACAATCGGAATGAATCGGCTGATGAAAATTGTGGGTTCGCCGTGGCGCTGAAAAAAGCGTTCGGTTTGGTGTAAATGCGTCTCGTTAAGTAAAAAATAGCGGCCATAGCGCTTGAGAAATGGATTCCCGCCGTAGAGGCCGATCCAATACGAGAGCATTGAGCCGATTAGACTTCCGGTTGTGCTGGCGAGAATCACGCCCAGCCATGTGAATTTTCCATCTGCGATTAAAAATCCGGCAAACGGCATCACGGCTTCGCTGGGCACGGGGAAAACCATGCTTTCCAGGATCATCAAGAGCGTCACGCCGGTATAACCTGCGATTTCGATGAATCGAGTAATGTGTTCGGCAAGAAATTCGGTGAGGCCCATGTGGGGAGTATAGCACGCACGGAGCGAAGCGCAGTGTTATTTGTCATCCTTCCGACTTGATCGGGGACCGGGTAATTAGGTGAGCGCATACTCACCCATAAAACAACCTTTATTTTTCGCTATAGAAAATGAGAAATTTTGAATTTTTTCCTGGATTTCCTGAGGTGATTCTTGGTAAAATTTAAGCGTTAATTTAACCTGTTATTTATGGAAAATTCAATTGCGAAAATTTCGGATCAAGCATTACTTAAACTCTGCGACAAATTTGGCAAACAAGCACTGTTTTGGCGTAGGAAATTTATCGGCCTTTTGCCTGAAGTGGATAAACGGCGGCTTTATGAAAAACGTGGATGTTCAAGTATTTTTGAATTTGCGGCCAAACTCGCGGGACTCTCTGCCGAGCAGGTGAGGGTGGTGCTGAGACTGGAAAAACGATTCGAAGATAAGCCGGTTTTAAAAAATCTTCTTGTGGAAGGCCGTGTGAGCGTAAATAAGTTGGCGCGCGTGGTTTCGATTGCGACGGTAGAGAATGAAAGTGAGTTGGCGGAAAAAATAAAAATTTTGTCACAAAAAGCGCTGGAAACGCTGGCGCGAGACGAGCGAATGGCATCTCAATGTGGTAGCGATCTTCAAAATCAAAATGGCTTAAATAAGCCAAAAATCGAACCAAGAAGTCTGCGCGCGCAGAACACACCGGGCACGCAGCCACGCATGAAGCGTAGCGGAATGCGCTTTCCCTTTCCCTGTATTTTGCATTTTTCTCTTTCCGACGAAGTTATCGCAACGCTCAATTGTCTTCACGCGCAAGGTCACGACGTTAATAAAATTCTTTTGGAACTTTTAAAACAACGAAAAGAAAAAATTGAACAAGAAAAAGAGACGATTGCTCAAAATGCACCAGAGATAGCCTCTCGCTACATTCCTGTTCGTGTGAAAGCCATCCTTAAGGAAGAGTATGGCCAAAAGTGTTCCATTCCAACGTGCCGAAAATCCGCCTGTAATATCCATCACTTGCAACGATTCGCGCTCGCGCATACGCATGATCCTCGTTACATGGCGCCGCTTTGCCGGGAACATCATCAGATTGCGCATGCCGTGGATCAGAAGTATCTGGAAATGCGATCGCCATGATTGGCTGAAATGCGGAAGAGAAGAGCTCACTTCGCTGGCGCTACGTGAGTAGTGCGCTAACTGCCAATCAAAACGCGTTGCTGTGAGACCCTCCGTTCGCCTTGCGGCTCACTACGTGTCTGCTTGTCGAACCACACATTCAAGGCTAAGCTCACGCATGGAGCGGAGTGCGCTCCCCTGAATTTTTTTTTAACCTCTACGCATGCCCGACATCGTGCTCGACATCAAGTCGCGCCTCAATATCGAAGATGTGGTTTCGCGCTATGTTCCGCTCAAGCGAACGGGCCGCAGTCTCAAGGCGTGCTGTCCGTTTCATGCGGAAAAAACGCCCAGTTTTGTGGTGAGCCCGGAGCGTCAACTCGCGTATTGTTTTGGCTGTCACAAGGGCGGGGATATGTTTGCGTTTATTCAGGAAATCGAAGGGCTCGACTTTAAAGGTGCGATTGATCTTTTGGCCGATATTGCGGGCATTGATAAGGCGATGTATCAGGAACATTTCAATGCGGCGCCAAAAATTTCCAAGGACCACAAAGTTGAGTTGTACGGCATCAATAATTCGGCGCGTGATTTTTATTCGAATTTTTTGTGGACCACCAAAGAGGGCAAAGACGTTCTCAATTATCTCGAGAAACGCGCTATCACGGCACAGACGATTCGTGATTTTGAGATCGGATTGTCGCCGGATTCCTTTGAGGCCACGTCAGCCGCACTTTTCCAAAAAAATCATTCCAAACAAGATCTCCTTGAGCTCGGTTTGCTCATTTCCAAAGATACGAATGGCGAAAAAACTCACGATCGATTCCGCGGAAGACTCATGTTTCCGATTTGGGACAATCAGGGACGGATTGTGGGGTTTGGTGGCCGGGCGCTTAAGCCGGATGACGAACCCAAGTATCTCAATTCGCCGGAATCGGTGATTTATCATAAAGGTGATACGATTTATGGCTACCATAAGGCAAAAGCCGCGATTCGAAAGGACGACCTTGTGATTGTGGTGGAAGGCTATATGGATCTTATCGCGTCCCATCAGGCCGGCATCACCAATGTGGTGGCGAGTTCAGGGACCGCGTTCACCCCCGAGCAATTTAAGGTGCTCACGCGCTTGACTAAGAATGTGGCGTTGTCGTTTGATACGGATCGAGCAGGGGAGGAGGCGCTCATGCGCGCGGTTTTGTTGGGCCAAACATTTAATTTGAACATGCGTGTGATTCGCGTACCGGATGGAAAAGATCCGGATGAGTGTATTAAAAAAGATCCCGAACTCTGGAAACAAGCGATTCAAACGGCCCCGAATTATCTCGATTATTATCTCAAGGAAGCGGGGAAACGATTCCCGATTCAAGACATTGAAGGCAAAAAACAGGCGTGTGCGTTCTTTTTGCCGTTGCTCAAACATGCGTCGTCATTGGAACAGGATCATTTTATTCGTGAATTGGGGTTTTTGCTTCAGACCGACCCCCAATTTATTTATGATGAGTTCAATCGGGTGAAAAAAATGCCGTCTTATGAAAAGTCTCCGGCACGAGAAACGTCCAAGACCAAAGCCTCCGGAATTCCGGCCAAAGCCACTTTCAGCCAAGCCGAGTATCTTTTGGGCTTGTTACTGCGGTTTCCTACTAAAGTGACGGTTGAGGCGGTTTCGCTCCCGGATGAGGTGTTTGACGAACGTACTAAAAAGATTTACAAACGGGTGGCTGATCTTTATAATAGCGCCGCTTTTAACGATGCCGTTTTGGTTCTTGGGGCGTTGGACGAAGAGGAAAAGAGGTATTTTGAGGCCATGATGATTTTTGCTGAAATGAGGAACGCAGAGCTATCGGATGACCTTCTTGCCGAGGAAATTCGGAAGGCTGCCAAGCAAACGCTTCTCGCCCGCAAAGAAAATGAAGCTGTGCGACTTATGCACGAAATTCGCGTGGCGCAGGACGAAAAAGATGTTGACCGTGAACGGGAATTGTTTCAAAAGTACTCTTGCTTGTATCAATCCTAAGACCTTATGGCTCGAACTCGAAAATTCATCTCGCATTTTACGGACGAAAAGCTCGCCAAATATCCGCCCGAAGTTCGTAAATTGGTGGAAAAAGGTCGCGAGCGCGGTTTTGTTACGCAACAGGAATTGTTGCAAGCGATTCCGAATATTGAAGAAGATGTGTTGCTTCTCGATGAGGTTTACACGTTATTTCTGGATTTGGGGGTGGATGTTTTGGATGTGAAAGATCATCTTATTTGGGATAAAACAAAGGAAGAAGAAGTGAAGCCGGAAAAAGGGAAAGGGAAGAAGGGGAAAAAAGAAAAAGCGGGAACAGAAAAGGAAGAAAAAGAGGGAGACGTGGGGGATGAAGAATTGGAAAAGGAGGAAGCGTTGACTTCCGAGGAAGTGGATAAAAAAGCGCGCAAAGAAGTGGAACTTTCCGAAATTGCCAATGATTCGATCCGCATGTATTTGTGTGAAATCGGGAAAGTGGATTTGTTGAATGCCAAGGAAGAGGCGGATTTGGCTCGTCGCATCAAGCGCGGGGATCAATCTGCCAAAAAACAGTTGGCGGAAGCCAATTTGCGCTTAGTGGTGAGCATTGCGAAAAAATACATTGGTCGAGGGTTGTCGTTCCTCGATTTGATTCAAGAAGGAAATATTGGTTTGTTCCGCGCGGTAGAGAAATTTGATCCGGATCGCGGGTTTAAATTTTCCACGTATGCGACGTGGTGGATTCGTCAGGCCATCACTCGCGCCATTGCGGATCAGGCGCGCACCATTCGCATCCCGGTGCACATGGTGGAAACCATCAACAAACTCACGCATACGCAACGTCGTTTGGTTCAAGAGTTGGGTCGTGAACCGTTGGTGGAAGAGTTGGCGGTTGAAATGGCCATGGACATCAAGAAAGTGCGTCATATTCTTAAGATTTCTCAGGATATTGTGTCCTTAGAGGCTCCGGTGGGTTCCGAGGAAGACAGCAAGCTCGGGGATTTTATCGAAGACAGCGATTCGTTGTCTCCTGCGGATCTTACCAATCGCAACATCATCAAGGAAAATATACGTGTGATGCTTCAATATCTCTCGCCTCGTGAAAGGAAGATCATTGAAATGCGTTTTGGTTTGAAAGATGGGATCGGGCATACGTTGGAAGAAGTGGGACAGGAATTCGGAGTCACTCGCGAACGTATTCGTCAGATTGAGGCCAAGGTTTTACAAAAACTCAAAGAACATCCGACCAGTATTAAAATTCGTCTTTAATTTAATCCTTTAATTTTTCTTCAATGACTTCCACAAAAAAAACCGCAGTTGATCCTAAAGTGATTACAAAAAGCGCGGGCCCGGCCGTTCCGCTTCCTCCGCCGCTTCAAACCGATGATGACAAGGCCACGTTTGTGACCAAAGACGGTTTGAAACAGATTCAAGATGAATTGGATGAGTTGAGAGATGTGCGTCGCCGAGAAGTGGCGGGTCGTTTGCAAGAAGCCATCAGTTACGGGGATCTTTCCGAGAATTCCGAGTACGAAGAAGCCAAAAATGAACAGGCGTTTGTGGAGGGCCGCATTTTGGAATTGGAAGAAAAAATTAAACATGCCAAGATCATCACTCATAAACATGGGAAAGTGGTGGAATTGGGGAGTGTGGTTGGCATTAAACGTATCAAACCTCGCGAAGGCGAACGAGAAGAATTCACGATTGTGGGTTCCACGGAAGCGGATCCGCTCAATCAACGCATTTCCAATGAATCTCCGATCGGCGCTGCGGTGTTGGATCACAAAGTCGGAGATGAAGTCGAAGCGCGTACTCCGGGAGGCAAGGTAACGTACGAGATTGTGAGTTTGAAATAATTTATTTGTAAATCAATTTCGCAACAATCAGCGCTAAGACAAGGCTTGTTTCAAGTCCATTCATGACGATGATGGGCATTTCTTTGATTCCAACTCCATAGATAAAATAGAGCAAAAGGCCCACTAATAAGCTGAGCGTCCACGGTAACGAAATATCTTTCGTGGATTTTGTTTTCCACGCTTGGAAAACTTGTGGAGTTAAGGCTACGGAGATTATGAATCCTGATAAATATCCAATGAATTGAATGGGATCCATTTTTGGGTTGTTTTAAAAAACACTAACCTTAAAAGAGCTATTGAATGCGTGACAAAAACATCCATAGTCCTGGCTCGACACCGAAACCAAACCCATACACTCTTCTTTAAAGAAAGGGATATTTATTTGTATGTTATTAAGAAATTGCCAGTCTACAACATCGGGAGGAAGCATTACGTAAATAAGAAATGGGGCCGTAAGTATAAGCAAAATCGATACGGCATAAAATAATTTACGTTTATTGGTTTTTCGAAAAGCGATCATAAAAAAAACGGAAATCCATAACAGTGGAATTCCGTATAATTTTGGACGAGAATCGTAAAGTCTCGTAAAATCAAAAATAAAGAAAAATGATAATATGAAATACATTATGATTCCAATAATCCGGAAAATGTTTTCGCGATGATTGATCGATTTTTTCTCTTTTAAAAAAATATATATTTTATATACACAAAAAAGTACAACAAGGAGCAAAATAAATAGACCAACAAGACCTAAAAGTGAAATAAATCGATGCACACCGGTTGGTTGAGACAGAGCAGCTTCAGCCTCTGGACTAATAATAAGTTGACTTATATATATTCTATTCATCATGGTTATCTTTTCTTTTTTGGCAAATAGCTCTTCAATTTGTTGAGGCGTTTGTTTTCTTCAATGATTTTTGGCAAAACGACGTTGAAACGGTAGATGCATCGTCCCACATACGCCAAAAAGCTTAAAAAGAAGAGGACCAATAAAAATCGCATGCTGATGAAGGGGAGGTTTTCATAACGAATCCACAACAACACAAAACCCACGATTCCGAAGGCGCGCAAGTGGCCTCCCACGTGTGGCAACGTGAGTTTGAGGCTGGAGCGAAGCGGGTGACGGCGAATCCAGGATTCCAGATAAAAAGATCCGACAATCAACACGAGAAATAATACAAGGCACGGGATCATGTAACGAAACGACGATCCGGGAAAGCGATCAAAAAGATAAGAAAGACTGAAAAGTTTGCCGAGATTCATAAATTGGAATCGTTAGAGGGTAAAGGATTTTTGACTTTTTTATACAGGAAATGCGCGGTGACGACAAATAAAACAAAGGAAGTGATATACCCGATGCGTACGGGGCCGAATTGCAAGGTGTCGTCCCCTCGGAAAAATTCAATGATGAAACGAGACAGTGCATAGGCGTTGACCGCGAATAGGGTCCAGTTTTTTTCTTCCACTAAAAAAGGGCATTTTTTTTGAACGTATTTTTTGGTGGTGAGGATGAGCAAAATAGCGAGAAAAGAATATATTTGAGTGGGGTGAACCGGCACCGTGTATTTGACGTTGGTGCTTTCAAATGAGATGCCCCAGGGCAAAATGGTTTCATGTCCGTAGCCTTGGCCATCCATGAGTTGCCCGATATTTCCGATCATGATGCCCACGAAAAAGGGGATGATCATGGCATTGATCCAATCGCCGAGTTTTTCATGATTTAGACGACAGTGATAATAAAGAAAAAGTAAGGCTCCGATCACGCCTCCCCAAAAGGAAAAGCCCGGTGTCCAGAAAAAAATCACATGTTTTAAAAATCCTCCGATGGAGAGTGGACTGAAATAGCCCCAATTGGTGATAAAAAACGTGATTCGCGAGAACAGTATGATCCCGACCAATAAACTGAGGCTGTGCTCCAGGATGAGATTTAAATTGAGACGTTCGTATTTGGCTTTTTTAAGGAAAATTAAAGTGCCCAATATAAATCCGATAAGGCTGACGGCCCAGAGGGAAAGAATGGTGAACGGTCCGATTTCAAAGAGGATGGGGAGCATAAATCAAAAATTAAAAACCACCATTAAAGATAAAAAGAACGTGAGAACAATGAGAATGGGGTCGGCAAGGCGGCTTTTTATGAAAAATATAAGTTTGAGCGTTGCGGCTGAGTGAATGAGGAAAACAACAGGCAAAAGATACTTGAACAACACGGATTCTCCAAGGTCAAAAGGAATGCCGAGCACGGGTTGAAGGGGTATGTTTTTTGTGATGACATAATGTCCCAAGAAATAATATCCGAGATAAAAAAAGAGCAACCAACCGGTGAACACGCTGATTTCTTCCACAAGATAGAGATGTTTTTCATGGCGAATCACCAGGTTTTTTTCATGACGTAATCCTTGGACGGCTTTGATTTTGTGTTTGATGATTTTTTCTTGCGCGAAAAGATTTTTAACCGAATCGATGGCCACCCCGCGCGTTTCCTTTGGTGATTTGAACACCAGCCGAAGAGCGTCCCACCGTTTGTTTTTCACCACGCGTAACTCGGTTTTAAGCGGAGCGAGGTCCGGCGGATCTTTGAAATAATTTTCAATGGATTGAAGTGGGCCAACGAGAAAATTCAATGAACTTCCTTCGAGCTTTTTTTTGAGGAAAGCGGTTTTATTTTGGAGGTCGGCGATGAATCCCAATTTTGGGGCCATGGATTTATTGAGTTCCATCATCATTTTTTGGCTTTCCAATAAGATGGATTGGCGTTCTTGCCCGTGTTCTTGCGTTTCCAAAAACATTTCTTCTTCTTGGATTTTTTTGAGAAGGTCTTTGCACGTGTTGAGGATGTAATCGAGGTTGTTACTGGCTTTGATGCGCAGGAGTTTATCGATATAACCTTGGATGATTGATTTTTTTTCCGGAGAAAGTTTGGTTTCAAAGGTGGTGAGAATCGTTTTGATTCGATTTAAAATTTGGTCCACTTCATCGATCACGATTTTTTTTTGCGCAAGGAATTCAGGCGTTTCGACTTCGGCCTTGATGCCGGACGTGTCGAGCTCATGCGATTGGAGGTCGTATTGGTTTTTTAACGCTTCGATCCCGGAGGTGCGAAGGTTTTGTTTTTCTTGTTCCGTGGCAGAGGCCGGGGCCAGAAAAAGGATGTTGAAGTGATATTCATCCATCAAGCGTTTGTAGGCGAGGAGGTCGGTTTTTGCCGGGATGGTTCCTTTGATTTTTTTCCCGTTTTTATCAATGGCTTCAAACTCGAATTTTTCCATTTCACTTTGAATTTGCACCGCGGTTTCGTCCACGGTATTGATTTCTAAAATCGAAAAACCGAGATGGTTCAATTCGGTTCGGGCCGTGGCTTCATCTCCGGCATTGATGATGCCGGTTAAACGTTTCCCCTCGGGATTGGTGGCGGTGTATTTGAATTGCATTGATGCTATTTAATGGCGCTGAAAATCGTCTACTGCTTTGTCAGCTACGCCATTTCCCTCCTCACCGTACAGAATTTTGTACGGCTCGGAGTATAAATGGCTTGCTTCCTTGCATTAGTACGATTTTGATCGCCATTGGGTGAGTTGTAAATTGATGCTATTTAATGGCGGCCTCGATAAACCCTTTAAATAACGGATGTGGTTTGTTGGGGCGTGATAAAAATTCCGGATGGAATTGGCACCCGATCATAAAGGGATGATTTTTGAGTTCTACGATTTCCACGAGGTTGTCTTTTTCGTAAACTCCGGACACGATCAGTCCATTTTTTTCAAGAGGTTCCCGGAACGCGTTGTTGAATTCAAAGCGGTGGCGATGGCGTTCATTGACCAGGGTTGCATTGCCATATAATTTTGCGGTTTGAGTGCCGGGAGTGAGGCGACAGGGGTAAGAGCCTAAGCGGAGCGTGCCTCCTTTGGCGCGGTTTTTATGTTGCCCCGGGAGAAAATGAATGACGTAATGATCTTGAGTCAGTTTTTGTTCGTTTTCATCGTATTCTTCACTGGTGAGCTTGTTGTTTTTCAAGACTTCTCGGGCAAAGGCAATGGTCAGCATTTGCATGCCGAGGCACAAGCCCAAATAGGGGATTTTATTTTTGCGAGCATAATCCGCGGCCATGATTTTTCCTTCCAATCCGCGAGATCCAAATCCGCCGGTGACCACAATCCCGGCTGCGGATTGGAGTTCGGTCCAAACTTTTTTATTGTTTTTTTCGAGTTGTTCGGCTTCGACCCAGATGAGTTTGAGTTCTCGATCGGCGTGATAGCATGCGATTTTTAGAGATTCGATCACGCTGATGTACGCGTCGTCCAGACCGGTGTATTTGCCCACAAGCGCGATTTTGAGTTCTTTGCGTTTGGTGTAAATTTTGGCGACCAAGCTTTTCCAGTCCTTGAGATTGGGTTTGATTTTACCAAGCCCGAGTTTTTCTCCGATGATTTCCGTGATGTGATATTTTTGGAGATTGAGAGGCACTTCGTAAATGGATTTTTCAGCGGTTTTGGCCGGGATCACGGCTTCTTTTTCCACGTCGCAGAATAAGGCGATTTTGTCGATGATTTCTTCGTCGAGTTCGAAATCCGTGCGCGGAACAATGATGTCGGGTTGAATCCCGATGCTGCGCAGTTCGCGGACCGAGGCTTGCGTGGGTTTGGTTTTGAGCTCGCGCGAGGCCATCAGGTAAGGGAGCAGAGTGAGGTGAATGAAAAGCGTGTTTTTGGCACCGAGTTCATGCCGCAGTTGGCGAATGGCTTCGAGATAGGGGAGGCCTTCGATGTCTCCGACTGTGCCCCCGATTTCCACAATGAGGATGTCGGTTCCGCTTTTTTTGGCCGCGGCTTTGATTTTGTCTTTGATCGCATTGGTGATGTGCGGAATGATTTGAATGGTGCGCCCGAGAAATTCGCCTGCGCGTTCTTTTTGTAAAATTTCCGTGTAAATTTTTCCGGTCGTGACATTGGAAAGCATGGAACAGCTGGTGTCGATGAAGCGTTCGTAGTGGCCGAGATCGAGGTCGGTTTCGCCGGCATCGTCGGTCACAAACACTTCGCCGTGTTGGAACGGGCTCATGGTTCCGGGATCCACATTGATGTAGGGATCGAGTTTTTGTGGAAAAACTTTAAATCCGGCGGTCTTGAGCAAAGCGCCGATGGAGGCACTGGTGATTCCTTTTCCAAGAGAGGAACACACTCCACCGGTAACGAAGATGTATTTTGTGGGCATTACGAGAGGGAATTAGAAGAAATTAGAAATGATGAATTTTAGATTTTAAATTAAATCCTACAACCCCACTTTTTCACGGACTTCTTCCAGCGTTTTTTGGGCAAGACCGCGGGCGCGATTCGCTCCGTCTTTTAGGACGTCTTCAACATAGTCGAATTTCTTCTCGAGCTCAACCTTTTTTTGTCGATAGGGATCGAGGACTTCGTGTAGTTTTTGTAATAGCGTTTTTTTGGCATCTCCATAACCAAATCCGCCGGCCGTGTATTTGTCGCGGAGGTTGGCAAGTTCTTGCGGGGTGGCAAAATAGCGATACAGTTTGAACACATTGCACTTTTCTGGATCCTTGGGCTGTTCGAGGGGAGTGGAATCGGTCACCACACTCATCACGGCTTTTTTAAGGCTCGCGTCATCGCCAAAAAGCGGAATCGTATTTCCGTAACTTTTGCTCATTTTTTCGCCGTCGGTTCCGGTCACGGTTTGAACGGTTTCATCGATGTCGGGTTCTGGGAGTTTGAAAACTTCTCCAAATATTTGATTGAATTTTTCAGCCAAGTCGCGTGCCACTTCCACGTGTTGTTTTTGATCTTTTCCCACCGGCACTTTATCGGGTTTGTAGAGAAGAATGTCCGCGGACATGAGAATTGGGTAGGTGAAAAGTCCAATTGTGGCTTCTTTTTTACCTTTGGCTTTGGCGTCTTTCCAGGCGTGGCAGCGTTCCATGAGGCCCATGGGAGTGATGGCGGAGAGAATCCACAGGAGTTGCGCGTGTTCTGGGATGTCGCTTTGGCGAAAGAAGGTTGTTTTTTTTGGGTCCAGCCCAATGGCGAGGTAGTCGGCGGCGAGTTCATGAGTGAGTTGGCGAAGTTTTTTGCCGTCGCGGATGGTGGTGAGCGCGTGATAATTCGCAATAAAAATAAAGGATTCGGATTGGGTTTGATACGCGACATGACGCTTCATGGCTCCGAGAAAATTGCCGAGATGCGGTGCGCCACTGGGTTGAACGCCGGAAAGGATGCGCATGGGGGAAATTTTAAATGATGAATTTTAGATTTTAAATGGGGAAAATACAGGGAAGAAAATGTAAGATAGGACATTCCGCTGCGCTTTGTTTTTGATTGTAACAGGAAATTAAAAAACGAAATAGCTTGACAGGGGGGGAGCATTATTCGCTATATAAGTTGCTTATATTTAATTTAAAAAATTATGGCAAAATTAGTGTTAGGGGAAAGTGAAGTTGGATTAGATGGATTTGGAGAGGGGAGAAAAGGAGGAGAATCCAATATTTGGGAAGCGGATTTGGATAGAGTTAATGGACAAAGGGAATGGTTAGCAGCAACCTCGAGGGTAAATTTAAGAGTGCTTCCTTTGATAGGTCGTGTTGAGATATTATCTCATGAAGGGAAAGATGTTCCATTATATAAATTAGACCAAGTGTCTTCGGGTATTGAGCCATTGGTTGATGATATCTTTATACAAGGTGGAGACACTGAAAATATGGAAAGTGAATATGCCCCTGATAGTGAGAACGATTTTCGTAATACGTTTATAAAAAATGGATGGGACTTTTTGTCTGCTTGTGGCGCTACAGAAACTCCCGGAGGAGTTAATGCTTCAATAAAAGAACTCTTTCATTTATTGCAACAGAGGTTCCCGAAATATTTAGGAGTGGAATGGTCTTTCCCCTCAACAAAAGATGAGATGCTTCAGTGTGAATATGACAATATGATGCAATCGATGTTTAAAGTATTTGGAGCTATTCGATTTCAAAACAATTTGGCTGCTTTTAATCAGGTTTTTGATCAATGGACGGAGTTGATGGGGAAAGGAGTTTATACGGACTTAGGTGAATCTATGGATTATCATGATGAGAGTGTGGAGCCCATGAATGCACCGCAACGAAGGAGAAAAGCTAGGTTGTCTCGGGGACTTTTTCAAAAGTTAAGGGGAGGAAAAACTTTAGAAGAATCTCCTTCCGTAGTTCCCCTTATTGTTCCTACTCATCCCCAAGGAGAAGTAAATGTATTTTGGAGCCGTATGTTTTCTGTTTTAAAAAAACGTTTAAGACATGCTGAAATTAGAGGTCCTGAGGCCGTATCCGAAGAATGGGGTGCGATTGATGTATGGATTGGAAAAAGTCGCGCACGATGGATGAGAGTTTTATTGGAAGGAGAGAAAAGAATTGGGAGAGGTGGGCATGGGGCAAGAGATGCGAGAGGGGGAAGAGAGGATGAGGGCGGAGAAGAAGTAGACGTTGCTTTTGATGATGAAGAGTTAAGCACTTGGTTTGAAAAAAGGATGGATCGGAGAAAAGGAAAAGAAGAAGTTGACGACGAAAAAGTTGATGACGAAGAAGTTGACGATGAAGAAGTTGACGATGAAGAAGTTGATGACGAAGAAGTTGATGACGAAGTGACGGAAGGTTTAGATGAGTGTGGATGGTGGGGAGACCCTTTAAATCAGGCGGTAAAAGACGCAGCTTCTTATCAAGACAGGAATGAAGCCGAGAGGATCAGCCAGGGAGAACAATATTTATTAATGCGCAATTTATCTGACTTTGAAAAATGGAAGACTTCGGGGCCAGTGACAAATTCAGGGGCGTATGATTCAGAAGTGGATGATTCAGAAGTGGATGATTCAGGTAGGGTTATGGGCGCTTCCAATGTTGATAAAAATAAGAGGCCTCCTCTTTTGAAATCTCGAAGACCAGGGAAAAGAGTAGCAAGAGAAGCACAAGAAGCAGCAGAATCAATAGCAAAAGCAGCAGAAGAAGCAGCAGCAATAGCAAGAGCAGCAGCAATAGAAAAAGGAAAATCAGAAGAAGAAGCAGAAGAAGTAGCAGAAGCAGCACGAGCAGTATTCTTAGAAGAAGACAAAAAAGCAGATGCAGCAGCAGACGTAGCAATAGCAGCAGACGTAGCCCAAGTTGCTCTAAAAAAGTCCGGTAATGGAAAGGGGGAAAAAGTTGCCCGTTCAAGGCCTGGGATGAATCCTAGAACGCCATTTTCATCTGCCCGTTCATTTCCCCCTCGTCGTTCATTCCGGGTGAATTAACAACGGTAAGAGAAGGATTATCATAAAATAGTTTATATTTTAACATTGAAAACTATGCCAAATGAATCTATGGGGAATAATGAAGCAGACAAGAATTTGGAAAGTGGAGTTGAATCAGTTGTTTTTATGCCTAATGAGGCTCAGTCCCTTCCGGGCGTTGAAACGAAATCAGGTAATGATGGTTTGCGTTCCTTGTGTGTTTTGCAAAATTTAGGTCTTTTGTTGCCTATGCTGGAGAAAAGTGGTTCAGCAAGTACGAAGACTAAGAAGTCTTAATGAATTGAGAGTTTTTTTACCCCATCTCCCCGGGATCCACATCAATGGTCCAGTCTTTTTTGAGGCGGGTTTGGGAGAGGTAGGCGCGGAGGAGAGTTGAGGGGGTCGGGCCTTGGATATAAACGTGCCAGCGGTAGCGGTTGAATTTTTTCATGAGAAAAGCCGGGGCTGCGGAGATTGTGTGGCGGTTTTCGAGAGGAGAAATTTGGGTGTCGAGGGCTTGCAATTCTTTGGCCACGCGTTCGGCTTCTGTTGAACACTTTTTTTGATCATCATCTTTGAATGTGAGCTTAATGATGCGGCTAAATGGTGGATATTTTAATGATTTTCGGTTCGTGACTTCTTGATCGAAAAATCCATCGTAGTCGTGAGTGGAAGCAAAGCGAAGGCTCATGTGCTCGGGGTTGTAAGTTTGGATCACGACTTCGCCTTGGTCGTGCTTGCGACCCGCGCGTCCCGCGACCTGAGTGAGGAGTTGGAAAATGCGTTCGCTGGCTCGGAAATCCGGGATGTGCAACCCAATATCGGCCAACATCACGCCCACCAAAGCCACATCCGGAAGGTCTAGGCCTTTGCTCACCATTTGCGTGCCGATCAGGACGTCGGCTTCTTTGTCTTTGAGTGCGTAATACATGGATTTGAAACTGCCTTTTTTACCTGTGGTGTCGCGATCCGCGCGCAAAATTCGCAGGGTTGGGAAAAGTTTTTGCAATTCCTGTTCCACGCGTTCGGTTCCCGCTCCAATGAATTTGATGGCCACGCTTTGGCATTGAGGGCAGGTGACCGGGACTTTTTCATACAATCCGCAGTGATGGCACACGAGTTTTTCTCCGGTTTTGAATTGATGGTGGGTGAGGGCTACGTCGCAGGAGCGGCATTTCATTACAAAACCGCATTCGCGACAGAGCACGGCTGAGGCGTGCCCGCGCCGGTTCAAGAAAAGAATGGCCTGTTTTTTGGCGTCAAACGTGGCTTTTAATTTTTCCAAAAGCACGTCGCTGAATAGGCTGAAGTTTTTTTTGTGAAGTTCTTCGCGCATGTCTGCGATGTGTACGTGCGGAAGGAGGGTGCCGTGGATGCGTTCTTTGAGGGGGAAATAGCGGATTGGATAATAGGACGGGAAGGCTGTAGGCAAATTTTCCCCTTGGGCGCATGGGAGTCGGCCACTCGGATGCGTGATCCTCGTGTCCTCTTCCTTGAAAATGCGCCCAAAAGAAAAATTCGCCATGCCTTCCCTTGGTTTATCATCGATTGCCATATACCTCGTCTCCAAGCTTGGCGTTGCGCTTCCCATCACAATTTTGGCTCCGGTGAGTTTGCTGATTTCAAATGCCACGGTTCGTGCATGATAAAACGGGGTGCGATCCTGTTTGTAGCTCCATTCGTGTTCTTCATCGATGAGAATCAAGCCCGGATTTGAGACCGGTGCGAAAATCGAGGACCGGGATCCGATCACCACGTCGGCTTCGCCTTTTCGGATGCGCCACCATTCGCGTTCGCGTTCGCCGGCGCCGAGTGCGCTGTGCAGGACCGCGATTCTTCCTCTAAACGTGTGTGAAAAATAATCGATGAGTTGGGGAGTGAGTGCGATTTCCGGGGCAAGAAGAAGGGCTTGTTTCCCTTGTTCAACCACGGCTTTGGCCAGAGTGAGATAGATTTCGGTTTTGCCCGAGCCCGTGATGCCGTGAATGAGAAATTTTTTCGCGTCTTCGTCGTTCGTTTTTAAAATTTCATCCACAATGTATTGTTGCGGGGGAGTGAGCGTCTTGGCGAGAATCGGATTTTTTGAAAGGGGAATCGCATGGTCAACATAACGAATTTCGCCCTGTGATTTTTGAATGAGATTTTTTTGTTCCAGGCTTTTGAGTGTGGCCGATGAAAACGCTTGAAGCGCTTCCCGACTGAGTCGCGGATGTTGATCAAATAATTTGATCAGTTCGAGTTGTTTTTGGCCTAATTTCAATGAAATTGGTGTGTCAGTCCTTTCATAATAAATCGTGTACGGTGTCTTTTTTTTGGGATTCCAAACCGACGGGGGAAGCATGATTTTGAGTGTTTGATACAGCGGCGAAAAATAATAATTTGCCATCCATGTCGCGAGTTGAATTTGCCACGAATTGAGCAGGGGCTCGTCTTGTTTGGCGCGAAGAATGGGCTTGACCGCAAAGCTTGGTTTTTCGTTGTGAATTTTTACCACAATTCCGGTGGCACTGCGGTTGCGCAACGGTACCGTTACCGTGCTTCCGCATTGAATTTCGGTTTTAAGTTCCTCGGGCACGGCGTATGTCAGCGGTTTTTCCGCTCCTTGATTGGCGATGGGAAGAAGAATGTCTGCAAACATGGGGGTAAAATACCATAATTTTTTTATATTTGTTTTTTTTTGAGTTGAGTTAAAATGACTTTAGTTTGATTCGCTCCCTTATTTTTTTATTTTCCCTCTCATGCTTTCCTCTTTTTCTTTTGCCTTAAAAAGGCTGGGTTTGGTGTTGGCTCTTTCTCTGACAGGTGTTTTGGTGTTGGCTTCTCAAGCTTCGGCAATCACTTATACTACGGATATTTACACGGGCACTTATAAAATCAATGCGATTGATACGGATCATTTTACGTTGGAGTTCAGTCCCATGACGGATCGAGGGATGGATGAAGATGAAAACGGGGTGCCGGATCTTGTTGATAATATTGCGGATTATGCGGAAACCAGTTGGACGTATTTGGTGGATTATTCCGGGCTTCCTTCTCCTTTAGACGATCAAGTTAAGGTTTTGTTGCTTTTGGATGATTTGAATATGTATTTGATCCAGGATTCATTGGGAACCACCTCGATCATGGATGATGGGACGATTTATTTTGCCGTGGATCCATCGCTTTCCGATGCGTTGTTGAAAGTCACGGTGGCGCATGAGTTTATGCATGTGATTCAATTCAGTTATGAAGGGTATTATGCCGGGTATGAACAAGATGTGAATTTCGCGGAAATGACGGCGGTGTGGACGGAAAATTATGTGTATGCCGATGTGGACGATTATCTCAATTATTTGCCTTATTATTTTGACGATCCGGATTATTCGGTGTTCACCGGCGTGATTCCGGAGGGAAGTTTGTTTGAATACGCGTTGGGTGTGTGGCCGATTTTTGTGAGTGAATATGTGGGGGATTATGCGATCCTTCCGGAGGTTGTTGAAGCCTATTTTGCTTCGGATCCGGATGTATGGGATTGTTTTGAAGCGTTTGAAAGTACGTTGGCGAATTGGGGGTATGATCTTCCCTCTGTGTATCAGGATTTTATGGTGTGGAATTATATGCCGAACAGTTATTATTCGGACGGGTATTATTATCCGTGGCTCTCGGCTCACGCGTCGTACACCGTGGATGAATATCCTCTTTATTCCGCGTCGGTGGACAGTTGGGATTTGCCCGCTCTTTACGGGGCAAATTATTTGATGTTTGAAGTGGATTCAAGCATGGTTGGGAGTGATTTTTCCATTACATTTGATAAGCCGGTGGGAGTGAATTGGGGCGTGGTGATGCTTCCCGAATCGGCGGATTATTATTTGACTGAAGAGATGTATTACACGTCGCTTCCCGCGGAAGAGGATTTGGGCACGGTGGTGATGCCCCTTCATGAAGGGGATGTACAAATGACGGTCATGCTTTTTCCTTATTTTGAAACTCCGTGGACGATTGAAACCGAAGATGAGGCGTTCAGTATCGGGTATGAATATTATTATTCGGTGAATATCGGAGATTATTTAACCGAGGATGTTCCGGAAACATGGGGAGAAGAGGATTCGTGGATGGGTGAAGACCCTGTTGAGCCTACCGATGGAGAGGGAGATAAAACCGGAGACGAACCGGGTGAAAATTTACCCGAAGAAGTGACCGGCGAGACGGAGATGGATGCGCTAACGGTTTCGGAGCTTGCCATTACTTCACAAGGAGACAGTTCCGTGTCGTTGAGTTGGACGCGGGTGATGGATGACCGTGTGTCCGGGTATTACATCAATTATGGAACCGAAAGTGGAGTGTATGATTATTGGCAATTTGTAAGCGGAGGTTATATCACTCATTATACAATGGAGGATCTTTTGTCGGGCGTTACGTATTATTTTACGGTGACCGCTTATACCGAGGATTTGGGTGAAAGTGAGCCCAGCAATGAAGTGAGCGCCACCTTTGAAAAATTGCATTATTCGGATGTGGTGGAATCACATCCCAATTATTATGCGCTTAAATTTTTGACGTATGAGGGAGTGCTTGAGGGATATCCGGACGGGACTTTCCGACCGAATGCGGAAATCAATCGTGCGGAGTTGTTAAAAGTGTTGGTGTACAGTTGGTACGATGGAATGCCTGATAAGACTTTGTATAAAAATTGTTTTAATGATGTGGCGAGTGAGTGGTTTGCGCCGTACGTGTGTTATGCCAAGGAGTTGGGTTGGGTGGAAGGGTATGCGGATGGAGGATTTCATCCGGATTCGACAGTGACCAAGGGTGAGGCTTTAAAAATGATCATGAAATATTGGGAAGTGGAATTGCCCGCTGTCGCGGATGTTTCCGGTTTGCCCTATGATGATGTGTACGCCGCGATTTGGTATGCACCGTATGTTGAAAAAGCTTATGAACTTGGCATTTTGGAAGAAACCGGGGGTATGTTTGGGGGCACGGAGCTCCGAACGCGCGCCGCGGTTTGCGAAGAATTATTCCGTTTGTTTGTGGTTGGTTTTATGGGAGCTGAGCAATACAACCAAGCGTCGTTGGATGCGTTTTTGGAAGGGTGGGGGGAGTTCTTTTTATAACGAAAGGGGAAACCGAAGGTTTTCCCTTTCGGGATCCCTTTCCAAGTTGATGTTCGTGAATTTTTTGTTCGCTAAACTTCGTCACAAGCCACTTCGGGACCCACGAGACCCGAAAGTGTTTGTGACTCCGTGCGCTCACTAAAAAATTCACTCACCTTGTTTGATAGTTTGAGAAATTGCTGAATATCGGCCAATGGCTGAAGATTCAGCATACAGCTGAAAATAAGGAAGAAATGCAGGGTGCGGGAGAGCGCACTTCGCTACGCTACGTGAGTGGGGGAGGAAATACGGGGAAACCCTCACTTTGTTCGGGTTGACACTCGCTCATCCTTTGGATTCGCTCGTGTCTGTGGTACGCCAGGAGGGATTCGAACCCCCGACCCTCGGTTCCGAAGACCGATGCTCTATCCCCTGAGCTACTGGCGCACAATAACGGATTTATTATAGGAGGCGATGAGGCTGGTTGTCTAGGCATAAAAAAGGGGAGCGGTTTAGTCCGTTCCCCTTTAATTTAAGCTTTGTGCTCGGGCTACTTATTTCTCCATTTATTCCAAATCACCAACACCGGGGTGGCGATGAAGATCGAGGAATAGGTTCCGATGAAAATGCCGATCATGAGGGCCAACACAAAATAGTGAATGGGTTCGGCGCCAAAGAAAAACAGGGCGGCGATGGTCATCATTGTTGCGCCGGAGGTATTGATTGAACGAGCAAGTGTTTCGTTGACCGCGCGATTGGCCACGTCCTCGAATTCTTCACCGGCTTTTTGGTTTTTGACGTTTTCACGAATACGGTCAAAGACCACGATGGTGTCATGAACCGAGAATCCGATGATGGTCAAGACTGCGGTGATGAAAAGTGCGTCGATTTGAACGTCCAACATCGCTCCCAAGACGGCAAATACTCCGAGAGGGATGAATACGTCATGCGCCAAGGCCACGATGGCGGAAATGCCGAATCTCCAAGGGCTCAAGTGGCGAGGGATGTGACGGAAAGCAAAGGCGATGTAGAGCACAATGGCGATGAGAGCAAGAATGATCGCGACCACTGCTTTTTGCGCCATTTGGGCGCCAACGGTGGCTCCGATGGTGTTGTAGCGAATTTCTTCGAGAGGGCCGAATTTGGCTTCAATTCCGGCCAGTAAAGCTTCGTGAGTTTCGTTGGAGATGTGTTTTATGCGAATCATCCATGTGTTTTCTCCGCTGGAGACCACAATGGGATCTCCAAGATCGATGACGATTTGTTCGGTGGCCGAGGTGAGGGCAAGCGTCTCGGTGGAAGAGTCTGTGGGTGCAACGGGATCCGTGGTTTCGATCAAGAGTGTTTCAATGTTTTTTAATTCTTCGGTGAGGGTCATTTCCGGAGTGGTGGTGGAATCGACGACAAGAGGTTGAGTGAATTGAATTTCCATGAGCGTTCCTCCCGTGAAGTCCAACCCGAGATTAAGACCTTTCATGGGTACGACAAAGATGGATGCCAAGATGAGCAATCCGGAAATCGCAAACCAGAGTTTTCGCTTTTGCACGATGCGGAAAGTGGTATGTCCTTTTTTGGGTTTGCACATAAGGAAATTATTGGCTCCGAGTTTGGTTCCCACCACGGTTCGTAAGAAGGTGCGTGTGATGGTGATGGCGGTGAACATGGAAATTAAAATTCCAAGGGCCAAGTTGATGGCAAATCCTTTGGTGATGGAGCTTCCGAAATAAATCAAAATCGCACAGGTGATGAGTGAGGAAAAATTGGAATCTCGGATAGAGCTCCAGGCGCGATCGAATCCGATTTCAACGGCACCGGAAAGCGGACGACCGTTGTGAAGTTCTTCTTTGATGCGTTCGAAAATGAGGATGTTCGCATCTACGGCCATTCCAATGGAGAGTACGACTCCGGCTACCCCGGCTAAGGTGAGAGTGATGGGATTGGCCAAAAGATACGTGAAAAAGAATAGGATGAAACATGCGAGTAAAAAGGAAAGCATCTTTTCCCAAATGGATTCATCGCTTTTGAGAATGATGGAAACGAGAATACAGAAAATTCCCAGTGAAATGATGAGGGCGAGAGCGATGGGCATCGCGACTTTAATCACGAAAATAAGCATGATGGAATAAATGCAAAGTGCGATGTTGGCCAAAAGTCCGGGAAGGCGATAGTAAAGGAGCATGAAGGTCATTAAAATCAAAACGCCGATGAGTCCGGCAAAAAGACTGGCATCCAAGGCTTCTTGTCCAAGGGAGGCGCCAATAGTGGATTGGCCTACGAGGATGATGGGGGCCGGGATGGCGCCGGTGTTTAAGTCTCGTGCGAGGTTTGTGGCTTCTTCAATCGTGAATTGACCACTGATTTGAGCGGAACCGCCACCGATTTTTTCATTTACATTTGGGGCGGAAATTAGTTGCCCTCCCACAAAAATGGCCAAGCGTTTGTTGATGTTTGATCCGGTGAGTTCCTCAAAAAGTGTGGCGCCTTCGTCATTGAATTGGATGGAGACATACGGTTCATAGTTTTGATTGAATTCCACATTTGCTCGGACAAAATGTTCGCCGGTGAGGGCGGTGGTGCTCCAAGGATCCGGGGTTGTGGCAAAGTAAACTTTTTCAATATTGTATTCGGTTTCCAGGGTGGTGGTTTCGGTGGCTTCTTTGATCTCTGTTGCTTGGATCAGATTAAATCCGTATTCGGTTTCTACGACCTGAGAAATTTCACCTGTTTTTAAAGCGAAAGCCGCGTCATTAAAGGTTGGGGTCATAAAACGTTGGGAGATGTCTTCGATTTTGAAAAAGCCAAGATCTCCGTTTGTGGCTTTTCCGGTGGGGTCGTCGGAGTATTCGTTGGCCAAGGCGGCAAAATCTTCGCCATTGTCCACGATGCGAGTGCGAAGTTCTTCGGCCAAGGCTTTGGCTTCTTCTTTGGTGCGGATTGAGTCGCTGCCCAATTGAGATCCTTCGTATGAAATAATAATGGCTGAGGCTTGAACTTCTTTTTCCGTGGTTTCAACGCGTTGTCCTTCACGACGATCGATTAAATTTACAATATAAAATCCATCAAGGGGGACAAGATTTCCCGAGGCGTCGACGGTATAGCCGTCATTGGTTTGGATGAGGTCGGAAACGGTGTTTCCGATTTCAACGGAATTAAGATAAGGAAGAAAATCGGCGTTCATATTACTTGCAAAAGTGTAGCTTTCTTCTCCGGAGGAAAAGTACGTTACACGAGTGGGGTTTTCGAGTTCGGCTTCTTTGGCCACAGCGCTGAAATCTTCTCCGGCCAGAATTCGATCTAAAGCGGATTGAGCCGTGTTTTCAATGATTTGAATCTCGGATTCACTCATGGTTGGATTTGAATTTTCTTCTTTAAACTCGAGTTGAATGGTTTTTCCCACGATTTCTTTGGCTTTTTCAATGTCTTTGATGCCTGCGAGTTCGACCACAATGTGTTCTTCGTCCGCTACGGTGGAGCGATAAATATTGGGTTCAGCCACGCCGAGTCCGTTCACGCGCTTGGTGATGACTTCAAAAACGCCGTCGATCACGATTTGGCGATCCGCTTCCGCTACACGGCTCAAGTCGATTTTGTAATCGAGTTGGGTGCCGCCTTGGAGGTCAAGGCCGAGATGGATTTTTTGTTCGGCAAGAAATCCGGAATTTTCGGTTTCGGTGGGATTTGCAAGGAAGGGGAGTATTTTTTGTTGTGTAGAATAAGGAAGATCGAAAAATCCCAGACCGATGGCCATAACAACGATGAGGGCGATGAGAGCGAGGCGGCGTTTGTTCATAAAATTAAAAATTAGAAATAAAGGATATAAATTTAATTTTTCTGTGAAAGGGTCTGGTCGAGTTCTTCATTGTTGCCTTTGCCATGACGGCCGTAATCGTCTTCGATCTTTACCACATCGTCGAGCTCCGGAGTGGAAACCTCAAGGATTTGCGTGTCTTCGAGGGCCTCAACCCGGTGAATCATGCCCGGATGAATGTGGATCACGGCCCCGGGTTCGAGAATTTTTTCTTGAAGCTGATCCGGAGAATCGCCGTAAGTGAGGCGAATTTTACCTGAATACAGGTATTGGGTTTCTTCCTTTTTTTCGTGATATTGAAGGGAGAAACGATGTCCTTTTTTGAGCTCCAGGATTTTTCCCGCATAACGGGATGTGCTGGCGAACCAAATTTCGCGGCCCCAAGGCTTTGACTTGATTTCAGGTTTTTTCATCTCGCATAATTTACCCCTGAACCGAGAAAGAGCAAAGGGAAAAACCGTTTCGGAGGGCTACCCGCTTGACATTTTTTATAAAATGGTTTATTTTCTTTTCTAAATTTTTAATTTTTGAATTATGGCTGCAGAAGTAGAAACAGTAACACCAGAAACGATTGCCTCTGAAATGAGATCTCTTTTAGCTGCGGTGGGAACGGATGCTACGGAGGTGGTAGTCTCAAGAGAAAAACTGGAGGAATGGTTGAAAGTAGTGGGAAAGTTATCTTCTGTTTGTGAAGCAGAGCCTTCCCCCGGTCCGGAGGCAGAGGCAACGGGTCCAGATCAATTGTCTAAGGCTTGTTTATTGGAATTGCTTGATGCCCCGGATATTTGTCTTCCTTATCCTGGCTTCAGGGAATCATGGGAAGGTCACAAAGCAAGACTCAAAGGTGAGGTGGAAAAGCCTGATGCAAATCTTCGTGTTTTAGCACTGGACTTGTTGGAAATTTTGAATATTTTTGCCTTACAAGGTTTTATGGAGCCGGAAGGGGTAAACGCAAAACAAAAAGCAATCGCTCTTGCTTTGCTTATACAAGGTGGAGCTGAGGTGAGCGGCCCGGTAAAGGCTGCAGGTTCGCAATTTCTGGCCAATATGCAACATTGTGCGGAAGGGCGTTGTTCAAATCAAGGACAAATAGATCGATTTTTACCTCCTGTTAATCCCGCGTATCGGGAAAAAGGTGTTTTGATTAAAGATGTTTTATTTGTGTGCGTGGGCGGGATAGTTAACGAAACTTGGTTGAAGAATATTTTCTTTTAAATCTGTAAAAGTTTCTTTTTTGTGTCATTTTCTCGTGTATGAATAAAAAACATGAGAAATCTTCCTGCTGTAGTGCTCCTA
>JBAZZS010000008.1 GCA_041658685.1 Candidatus Gracilibacteria bacterium
GAATACCTCTACCCCAAGATTTGACTTTTACTACATTACGATGTATATTTAGTTAAATCTTTTATGACATACTCTCGTCATCTTACCAATACTATTAAACACCATTTAGCCACCAGGAAAGAGGCTATTGTTCTCACCGGTCCTCGTCAAGTAGGTAAAACGTATCTTCTAAACCAGCTTTTTCCCCAAGCGATCTATTTCACCATGGACGATCAGCAAATGAGATCCTTGTTTGATAGCTACTCGTTGGTGGCTTACCGTCAAATAATGCCCGACCAGGGCATCATCATTCTCGACGAGGTTCAAAACCTCTCAGACCCGGGCAGAGCCGGTAAACTAATTTACGATAATTTTCCCAACATCCACCTCATCATTACCGGATCGGCCGGATTAACTATCAAAAATAAACATACCGAAAGCATGGCCGGCCGAGCCACCAGCTTAGAGTTACTTCCTCTGACATTAAGTGAATTATTGACCCAGTTGGAAGCCCCCGGTGAAACCTTAAATTGGCGAATTTGGGATCACCTGACCGGTGGCGGGAATGTCCCGACTGTTCCGATACACACGTATGATCCTGCCCAAATGTGGGAAAGGGTCCTGCTTTATGGTTTGTATCCAGCCCTCGTCAATCATGTCGATCCTCGTCAGTATCTTCTGGATCTAATCGAGCGAACTATCTTCCGTGATTTACTGGATTTGTCTCTCATCAGTGATAAAAAAATTGCGCTGAATCTACTCACCTTACTAGCCCACCAGATTGGAGGGTTGGTCTCCTATGAGGAGTTAGCCACTCGTCTTCAAATTGATGCACGGACTGTCAAGCACTATCTCAATGTTTTTGAAGAAAGTTACCTTATCTATCGCTTGTACCCTTACAGCCTTCGTCAACGGAACGAACTGACCAAACGTCCCAAAATATACTTTTACGATACCGGTATTCGTAACGCCCTGATACAGTCATTCTCACCTCTCACTCTCCGTGACGATGTGGGTCAGTTATTTGAAAACTTCGTGGTTATGGAAGCGGTCAAAGCTCAGAATTACCACGCTCCTCAGGCCAAACTAAATTACTGGCGCACCAAGGCAGGATCAGAAATTGATTTAGTCATTCAATTAGAGAACGAGTTAATCGGAGTTGAATGCAAATGGCATCAAGGCCGTCTTAATACCGCATTCAAGGTCCGTTATCCCCAAGCCATAGTCAAAACAGTTACTCGGGACAACCTGATATAAACTATCTCACTCTCTAGCAATCGCCATCATCCTACATCAGATAAAATTTTCACAGCAAGATCGAGCCTATTTAGTATTTCCGCATAGTAATTAAGGATATTAGCCATATTATCCGCGTGAAGATAATTTATCCCGCAATAATATGCGGTATTAAAACCTGTCATATTCACCATCCTGTCATTCCCGACCTGAGTGGGCCCATAGGTACCCGTAAGGGTAAATCCATCTGGAACTTATTTTGCGAATTTCCGCATCCTCAATCCTCCCTCTTGACTTGGCCACAATCTCTATATTATATTAGTATATAACTAGTATATTACCGTCTAATATCGTCTAATTCAAACCTAACACAAAGTTATCAACACTCAACCAAAATATGTTAATTACCGACTACTCCCACCAAGATTATTCAAACTCGTCATTGCGAGGAGGTAACCCGACGAAGCAATCCATCCCTTCTCTCCCCGAACTTCTCACCGCCGGCCTGCTCTTTATTCTGCCGATTATTTTTTTACTCATTATTTCCACTAACTAATTAATCTTTTGTCAAATGGGCCTGCCCGACCAAGTAGAACTTCTCAAACTCTTCTCTGCCTTCCTTACTGAAGCTAGACTTTCTGCCGTCTCTATCAAAAACTACCTCTCCGATCTCCGCCACTTCCTCTCCTTCGTCATCCTGAGCGTAGTCGAAGGATCTCACTCCACCCCCACGGTTAAAGACATCTTCCAAAATCTCCACTCCTACCTCGATCTCTATCTTCAGGCTCAAAAAGCCTCCTTCACCCCCGCGAACACTACGAATAGGCGCCTCGCCTCCATCCGCCGCTTCTCTACCTTCCTAAGCGTGAAATTCAGTATTTCAAACCTTTTCACGGATCAGAATACATCAGGAAGTTCCTATTTTCGTCATCGCGAGGTCGCATCAGGCGACCGTGGCGATCCATCCCTTTCTGGATTGCCGCGTCACTTCGTTCCTCGCAATGACGCGGAGTCTCTCTCCTCAGAAAAAATCCTCGAACAATTCAAAACCTACCTCGAAAAAGACCAAAAAACCCCTTCAACCGTCAAAAACTATCTTTCGGATCTCCATCACTTCTTTCTCTGGACTGCCAACCAAACCCCTTTCACCGACCAAAACTTGGTCAACATTCTTAGCGAACAGCTTCTTTCGACCTACGTCACCTATCTAAAACTCAGTCATACCAGTACTTCCGTTATCAACCGTCGCCAGTCCTCCATCAAAAAGCTCACCAAATTTTCTTTCGAGCAAGGTTACCTTCCCGAAAATCCTTTCGAACTAAAAAACATTCCTCAAACTCTCTCCCCTCTAGCCTGGCTAGAGCGCTTTACTCACCGAAAAACCCCGCCGAGCGGCGGGGCCAGAAACAGAATTGGCCGAGCCTACGATCGCTACCATGCTCTACCTTGGACTCCCTATCTCAATCTGGCTCTCCTAGTCCTGGCCACCACCGCCATGGCTATCTTTGCTTACAACCAGATCATCAGTCAGGCTCGTCCCAGCTCCGCCGCCACTACCCTCACTCCCCCCAAAAGACAGCTTTCCTTCCAAGGCAGGCTCACCGACAGTGGCGGTACGCCCATCACCACCGCCGTCAACGTCGTTTTCAAGCTTTTCAACGCTCTCTCCGGCCCCACGCAGCTCTACACCACCGGCACCTGTTCGATCACTCCCGACCAAGATGGTATTTTTAACACTCTAATTGGAAACACTGTCTGTGGTGCGGAAATAACTTCTACTGTTTTCACGGACAATCGGGACGTCTACCTCGAAATCACCGTCGGCGCCGAAACCCTCACCCCTCGCCAGCAAATTGCCACCGTCGGTTACGCCCTCAACTCCGAAACCCTCCAGGGGTATCCGGCGTCCGCCGCCGCCACTATCAACACTGTGCCGGTGGTGGACAACTCCGGCAATATCAACATCGCCGCCACCTCTCCCTCCATCATCTCTTCCGCCGGCACTTTTTCGGTCCAAGGTCAAGTCCTCTCACTCAAAACAGGCACCAACTCCGGTGGGGACGTCATTTTTCAGCCGGATGCCCTCGGCTCCGGCCAAATCCTGGCTCTGGGAGGCACTACCACCGAAGATTCTTATAGAATCACAAACGCCAATCTCACTTCCGGCTCTCTCCTCTCGGGCTACGTAGGTAACGACACGGCGACAGGCCGGCTCCTCTCCCTCACTTCCGGCTCCACCGAGACCGAACGTTTCTGGGTCGCCGCCGATGGCCGAGCCTATCTAAACACAACCGCCACCAACTCCGCCTTTATCGTGAACCAATCAGGCACCGGCAATCTTTTTTCCGCCTCCGCCTCCGGCGTGGCCAAGTTTACCCTAAACAACGC